>JBJOPJ010000029.1:0-20894 GCA_046050825.1 Pseudomonadota bacterium | reverse complement strand
CACGGGCGTAGCACTGCATAAGTGATGCCGCGGGGCAGCCCCGGTTCCACCAGCACGCTGGTTTCGCCCACGCGGGTGGCCGGATCGCTGCCAGCGGGCGCCACGGGATCGCCAAAGGGGGGCACCGGGCTGTGCTTGCCCAAAACTTTCCAATCGCCAAAATACTTGCCGGCCAGCTGGGCCAGCCGGGCCGGATCAATATCGCCAACGGCCACGATCACGCAGTTTTCCGGGCGATACCACCGCTGGTAGAAAGCGCGCACGCTGCCCTCGGTGGCGCCGTTCAGGGTTTCGACCGAACCGATCACGGGCCGCACCGCCAGCTTCTGCCCGGCAAACAGCGTGGCTTGCGTCGCCTCGCCCACGCGTTCCGCCGCACCCCCGCGCTCGCGCTTTTCAGCCAGCACGATCGGCACATCGGTGCGCACGTTGGCTTCGCTAAGCGTGGGCGCGGTGATCATGCCCGACAGCAGTTTGAAGCTTTCCTCCAGCGAAGCTGGCGTGAAGCCAGGCAGATCAAGCTTGAACGTCGTGCTGATTGGCCCGGTTTGGGCATTGGTATCGCTGCCGAAAGTGGCCCCCAACCGCTGCCACGTGGGAATGGCCTGCCCATCGCCAAGATACCTCGACTGGCGAAACACCAGATGTTCGAGCAAGTGGGCATAGCCGCGCTCGGCATCCTGTTCGTAAAGCGAGCCAACATCCATGCGGATGCGGATCGAAACCTGCCCCGGCGGAACGCCGTTGCGGCGCACCGCATAGCGCACCCCGTTGGGCAGTTCGCCGAACACCCATTCCTTGTCCTGCGGGATATCGCTGCCGCGATACAGCCACGGACCTTGCGCGCTGGCCGCCAAGGGCGCGGCCGGCGCGGCGGCAAACGTGGGCTGCGCCGCAACAAGCAAGGACGCCGGCAGCAGGAACGACAGGATGCGCGTGGCGCGTGATTTCAGTTGCATATGGCAAAGTATAAGCGGGCAGATTGTGAAGGACCAGTGAATAGAGGGGCGTAAAATCGTCGCAGCGGGCGCATTGTCCCAGCGTAAAATGCCGCCGCCCGCACTTGACCCGCCCTGCCGCGCGCCTACATGCCATTGCATCATGTTTATCGAAACCGAAACCACGCCCAACCCGGCCACGCTGAAGTTCCTGCCCGGCGAACAAGTGATGCCCGCCGGCACCCGCGAATTTCGCGACGACGAGGAAGCGGCCGCATCGCCGCTGGCCGAAGCCCTGTTCAGCCTGGGCGATGTAACCGGCGTGTTCTTTGGCCGGGATTTCATTTCGGTCACGGCTGCGCCGGGGGTGGATTGGTCAAGCCTCAAGCCGCAAGTCGTGGCGATGCTGCTGGACCATTTCGTAACCGGCGCGCCGCTGCTGCGCACCCCCGATGCCAGCGGCATTCAGGTGCCGGCCGAGGACGAGGATTTCGGCGATGATCCGGCTGATGCCGAAATCGTCATGCAGATTCGCGAACTGATCGAAACCCGCGTGCGCCCGGCGGTTGCCAACGATGGCGGCGATATCGTCTATCGCGGCTTCCGCGAAGGCGTGGTCTATCTGACCATGCAGGGGGCCTGTTCGGGCTGCCCTTCATCCAGCGCGACGCTGAAAAACGGGATCGAAACGCTGCTCAAGCATTACGTCCCCGAAGTAACCGAAGTTCGCGCTGCCTGATCGGCGCGCTCCACATTGCCGCAGGGGGATCTCACACCATGACCCAGCCACTGGCTGACGCCGCGCTCGATCAACTGTTCCGCAGCGCCCGCACCTACAACGGCTTTCTAGACAAGCCGGTATCCAACGCACAGCTCCACGCGATCTGGGACCTGATGAAAATGGGGCCGACTTCGGCCAACCAGCTGCCGGCCCGGCTGATCTGGTGCACCAGCCAAGCTGCCAAGGAACAGCTGGCCGCCTGCACCATGCCGGCCAATGGCGCCAAGATCCTGTCGGCTCCGGTCAGCGTGATTATCGCGATGGATACCCAGTTCCACGAACAGCTGCCATGGCTGTTCCCCCACGCCGATGCCAAAAGCTGGTTCGCCGGCAACGATGCGCTGCGGGAAAAATCAGCCTTCCTGAACACCACCCTGCAGGCGGCGTATTTCATCGTCGCGGCGCGCGCGATCGGGCTTGATACCGGGCCGATGACCGGCTTTTCGAACGAGGCGGTGGACGCGGCGTTTCTGGCCGATACGCCCGATTTCAAATCGGTGATGATTTCGACGCTGGGGTACGGCGATCCCGCCAGCATCTTCGAACGCAGCCCGCGCCCCGATTTCGATACCTTCAATCGCATCGCGTAACGCGCTACGCTTTGCCCATGCGTACCCTGGTAATCGATTGCGCGACCGAGGCCTGCTCGGTCGGCTTGTTCGACGGCGATCAACTCGTCGCCGGGGATTGGCGGATGCTGGGCCGCGGCCACGCCGAACACCTCGTGCCGATGATTGCCGCGCTGCCCGAACAGGGCCGCGCCGATCGCGTTGCCGTGGCGCTGGGGCCGGGCAGCTTTACCGGCGTGCGGGTTGGGCTGGCCGCAGCCCGCGCGTTGGCGCTGGCGTGGCAGGCGGCGCTGGTCGGATATTCCACCCCGGCACTGGTCGCCGCGATGGCCCGGGCCGAACACCCAGCCCAGCCGATCACCGTGGCGATGACCGGCGGACACGGCGAATGGTTCGTCCAAAGCTTCACCGCGGCGGGCACCGCCGCAAACGAACTGGCCTCGCTCTCACCGGCGCTGGCGGCACAGGCCGCGCAGTCGCTGGTTGCGGGCAGCCAGGCCGAAGCGCTGGTGGCCGCGCGCGGCACCGGCACGCCGCTGGCGCTGTGGCCCGATGCGCGCCGCTTTACGCTGCTTGATCCGGCCAGCCTGACTGCTGACGTCCACCCGCTCTACGGCCGGGCGCCCGATGCAAAACTGCCGGTAGGCGCGCAGCCTTGATCCTGCCGGGCGACGACCTCGACCGGATCATGGCGGTCATGCAAACCGCCTTCGCACCCGAATATGGCGAGGCCTGGAACCGCAGGCAGGTGGAAGACGCACTGCTGATCGGATCATGCCACTATGCGCTGGTGGCCGAACACGGCGAACCACCAGAACCGCACGAATCCGCGGCAGGTTTTTACCTGGCCCGCGATGGTTACGAAGAAGCCGAACTGCTGCTGCTGGGGGTTGATCCGGCGCATCGGCGCAAGGGGCTTGGCCGGAACCTGCTCAATCGGTTTGCGGAAACCTCGAAAGCCAACGGCGCCCAGCGCCTGCTGCTTGAGATGCGGCGCGGAAATCCCGCCGAAGCGTTATATCGCGGGTTCGGTTTCGCCCAAATTGGTGAACGGCCAAATTATTATCGGACCCGCGACGGCAATAGCCTGGACGCACTGACTCTCGCATATCCGTGTGGTTAGTACCTAAAACTGGGTATAATTAATTCTATACTTGCCCAGACTATTTCAAATCAGAAAGTAAATCTTCTTGCAAAGTTTAGCGGAAGGTTTAGCAAAATCATCAAATTACGCATTACCCCCAGTTTAATCGATTGAAGTGGGCTGACTGGCTGGCCAGGGGCACAATGCAATCGCTCAAAGGAAGAAGTCATGGAAGTACTTCAGGCCGACGCTAATGAAACACTGATCACGCTGACTTCGGACATTGTTGCCGCGCACGTCAGCAACAACAGCGTTTCAGTTGATGACTTGCCCAAGCTGATCAGCAATGTTTTCGGCGCACTGGCAAATCTGGGGCAGGCCCCGGCCGCACCGGAAGCCTCGCCGCTTAAGCCAGCGGTTTCCGTCCGTGCATCCGTCAAGGCAGACAAGATCACCTGCCTTGACTGCGGCATGGAACTCAAAATGCTGAAGCGCCACCTGATGACCCATCACGGCATGGCCCCGGATGAGTATCGCGCACGCTGGAACCTGCCTTCGGACTATCCGCTGGTCGCTCCCGACTATGCCGAAACCCGCCGCGATCTTGCCAAGAAGATCGGACTGGGTCGCAAGCCCGGCGTGAAGCGCGGCCGCAAAGCCAAGGCGTAATTGCCTTGCCTGCGGGCCGGGAATGATTGTCCGCAACTCGCGAATGACTTGCAGTTGAAGAATCGCCCCGCCGGTCTATGATCGGCGGGGAATTTCTTTTGTAACGGGTGGTTTTGTGCATCAGGCGATCGACATCGAAGCACTTTGCGTGGAGCGCGGTCTGCGCATCACGGAACAGCGCCGGGTGATTGCCAGGGTGCTGTCCGAAAGCAGCGATCACCCCGATGTTGAAAAGCTGCACGAACGCGCAGTTGCGGTTGATCCGCGCATCTCGATCGCAACGGTCTATCGCACCGTGCGTCTGTTCGAAGAAGCCGGGATCCTGGATCGCCACGATTTTGGCGATGGCCGTTCGCGCTATGAAGCCGCCCCCGAAGCCCATCACGATCACATGATCGACGTGGAAAGCGGCAAAGTCATCGAATTCGTCGATCCCGAACTCGAAGCACTCCAGCGTCAGATCGCTGAACGGCTGGGCTATCGCCTGGTCGATCACCGGATGGAGCTGTACGGCGTGCGGATCGAACGCGACGCCTGATGGCGGCGGCGCTGGCATTGCCGCAAGGCATCGCGATGCGCGGGCGCCTGCGGATTGCCGTTCGCTTGCTGGGCATGCTGGCACTGCTGATCGCCGCCATCCCGCTGTATTATACCTGTTACGCCCTGCGCCGGCACAACCCGGTGCCGCGCCTGTTCCTGCACGGGGTGGCGCGCTTGGCCGGCGTGCAAATCACCAGCTCTGGCGAAAAAGTGCATCGCGGGGCCTTCCTGCTGGCCAACCATGTCAGCTGGATCGACATCCCGGCACTGGCCGCGGCCACCGGCACCGCCTTTGTCGCGCACGATGGGCTGGCCGCGATGCCGCTGCTGAAATGGCTGTGCGCGATGAACGATACCGTGTTCGTGGCCCGGCATGACCGCGCCAGCGTGGCCCGCCAGATCCATGACGTGCGCCAGGCGCTGTCCGATACCGGGGCGCTGACGATCTTCCCCGAAGGCACCACCAGCGATGGCACCGGCCTGCTGGCGTTCAAGTCCTCGCTGCTTTCTGCGCTGGAGCCGCTGCCCGCCGGGATCGCCGTACAGCCGGTACTGCTTGATTATGGCCCCGAAGCGGCGGCGATCGGCTGGGTTGGCGAAGAACACGGGCTGCACAACTTCCTGCGCATCCTTGCCCGCCGACACCCCGTGCGGCTGACGCTGCATTTCCTGCCGGTGCTGGAAGGCGATCAATTGGCGAACCGCAAAACCATCGCTGCCGCGGCCCGTCACGCCTTGCTGGCGCGATTGCAGCCCCGGCCGGCGGGTTAACGCTTCAAATCGGTGCGCGTTTGGCGTATCGGCCCGATCCGATGCGCCCCACCCAACCCCCAAAGACCTATCGGGTCAAAAGCTTCGGCTGTCAGATGAACGTCTATGACGGCGAACGCATGGCCGAACTGCTTGGCCAGCAAGGCATTCGTGCGGCCGGCGATGGCGAGGACGCCGACCTGGTGGTGCTTAACACCTGCCACATCCGCGAAAAGGCCGCCGAGAAGGTCTATTCCGACATCGGCCGGCTGCGCCGCGATGATGGCTCGGCCCCGCTGATCGCGGTGGCCGGGTGCGTGGCCCAGGCCGAAGGCGAAGAGATCATGGCCCGCGCGCCCAGCGTCAGCATGGTGGTTGGTCCGCAGGCCTACCACCGCCTGCCAGCAATGATCGAGCAAGCCACGCAGGGCAAGCGCGCGGTCGACACCGATATGCCGGCGGAAACCAAGTTTGGCGCCCTGCCCGCACGCCGCAAAGTTGGCCCCAGCGCCTTCCTGACCGTGCAGGAAGGCTGCGACAAGTTCTGCACGTATTGCGTGGTCCCTTATACCCGCGGTGCGGAAATATCGCGCCCCTTCAATGATTTGATTAACGAAGCGCAACGCCTGGTCGAAGCCGGCGCGCGCGAAATCACGCTGCTTGGCCAGAACGTCAACGCCTGGCACGGCGAAGATGCCAAGGGCCGCAAGATCGGCCTTGATGGCTTGGCCCGCGTCTTGTCCGATATCCCGGAACTGGCCCGGATCCGCTATACCACCAGCCACCCCAACGACATGACCGAAGGCCTGATCGCCGCGCACGGCGACCTGCCCAAGCTGATGCCGTTCCTGCACCTGCCGGTACAGGCCGGCAACGACCGCGTACTGAAAGCGATGAACCGCAGCCACACCGTGGCCAGCTATCTGGCGGTGCTGGACCGGGTGCGCAACGTGCGGCCCGACATCGCCCTGTCCGGCGATTTCATCGTCGGCTTCCCCGGTGAAACCGATGCCGAATTTGCCGACACGCTCAAGCTGGTCGATGCGGTGGGTTATGCCCAGTGCTTCAGCTTCAAATATTCGCCCCGCCCCGGCACCCCGGCTGCCACCATGGACGATCAGATCGCGCCCGAAGTGATGGACGAGCGCCTGCAGCGCCTGCAAGCCGCGCTGAACCGCGATCAATTCGCGTTCAACCGGCGCTCGGTCGGCCAGCGCTGCCTGGTGCTGATCGAACGCAAGGGCAAGCATCCGGGCCAGTGGCTGGGCAAATCCCCTTGGCTGCAATCGGTCCATTTCAGCGGCGCTGCGGCGATTGGCGATCTGATCGAAGTGGAACTGGTCGAAGCCGGGCCGAATTCACTGAGCGGCGTGCTGGTGGGCTGAGCGTTCCGCTCACACATATCCACCGCCGCACCGTTGCATCCGCTTGTAACACACCAGCGGCACTCTATCTTCCGACTCGAGACTGCTTCCAGCCTCGTCGAAAGGAGCATGCTACCAGCGCTTATGGCTCGCAAACCTGCCCGCGCCCCTGAATCGGCGCCTTCCCGCTTCGATTCCTCGCGCCCTTCGCGCTTCGGTTCTTCCGCCAAAGCCCGCGCCGAGCTGGAATTCGAGGAAGCGACCATCCTGGGCGCCCTGTTTGGGCAGTTCGATGCCAATCTGGTCCAGCTTGAAAACCGGCTTGGGGTCTTTATCTCGGCGCGCGGCAATCGCGTGCAGATCGAAGGCCCGGAAGATTCCGTGGCGCGCGCGCGCGATGTGCTGAAAGGCATGCACCAACAGTTGATGCAGGGGCAGGACCTGGATTCCGGCGCGGTTGAAGCGCTGATCTCGATGTCGGCCGAACCGACGCTGGAAGGGATTATTGCGGGCGGCGGAGATGCGCCTTCGGTCATGATCCGCACCCGCAAGAAAACGATCGTGCCGCGCAGCGCAACGCAAGTCGAATACATGAAAGCGCTGGCCAGCAAGGACGTGATCTTTGCGCTTGGCCCGGCCGGCACCGGCAAGACTTACGTGGCCGTGGCGCAAGCCGTGTCGCAGCTGATCACCGGCAGCGTCCAGCGCCTGATCCTGTCGCGCCCCGCCGTCGAAGCGGGCGAACGCCTGGGCTTCCTGCCCGGCGACATGAAGGAAAAGGTCGATCCCTACCTGCGCCCGCTTTACGATGCGCTGTACGATTGCATGCCGCCCGAACAAGTTGAACGGCGCATTGCCAGTGGCGAAATCGAAATCGCGCCAATCGCCTTCATGCGCGGCCGCACGCTGGCCGATGCCTTCGTGATCCTCGACGAAGCGCAAAACACAACGCCGGCGCAGATGAAGATGTTCCTCACCCGGTTTGGCATGAACAGCCGCATGGTCATCTGCGGCGATCCCCGCCAGGTCGACATTCCCGGCGGCGATGCGATGAGCGGGCTGGCCGATGCCGTCAAACGCACCGAAGGGCTGGAAGGAATCGCGGTAACGCGCTTCACTTCGGCCGATGTGGTCCGCCACCCGATCGTCGGCCGGATCGTCGAAGCATACGAAGGCAAGGACGGCTGAAACGCCGCCGGAACGGACACGACCTTGGATCTGGATATCGCGATCGAAGCCGCATGGCCTGCCGGCCATGACTGGGCCGACCTTGCCGAACGCGCCGCCGAGGCCGCGGCCGCCGTGGCGCCGGAACTGTGCAATCCGCGCCTGACCGCCAGCCTGGTGTTGGCCGATGATTGCGAAGTCCACAGCCTGAACCGCGAATGGCGCGCCAAGGACAAGCCCACCAACGTGTTGTCGTTTCCCATGCTGGAACGCGCCGCCTTGCTGGCGCTGGCCAGCGATGGCCCGCCCGAACTGTTGGGCGATATCGCGCTGGCGCTGGAAACCTGCGAGCGTGAAGCCGCGGAAAAGGGCATTGCCCTGCAAGATCACACCGCCCACCTGATCATCCACGGCTTGCTGCATCTGGCCGGGCTGGACCACGAAATTTCAGCCGCAGACGCGCAGGCAATGGAAGCCTTGGAAATAAAGGCGCTTGCCCTTTTGGGTATTGCCGACCCATATGGCGATCATTGAGCGCCAATAGGGAAACGATCAGGGCAATGCCCGAACCACATTCTGGAGATCCGGACAGTAGACGCACGCTGTGGCGTTCGATCCGCAAGTTGTTTGACGGTAACGACACCGATCAATCGCTGCGGGCGCAACTGGAAGAAGTGATCGACGAGCACGAGGAAGAGGCCGGTGGGTCTGCCCCGCTCAATGGCGATCTTTCGCCACTCGAACGGCAAATGCTCCGCAACTTGCTGCATTTTTCCGAACACGATGCCGATGACGTGGCGATCCCGCGGGGCGCAATCATCGCCATTCCGGCGTCTGCCAGCTGGGACGAAGTCGTGTCCGCGTTTTCGCAGCACGGTCATTCACGCCTGCCGGTCTATGCCGATACGCTGGATGAAATCGTCGGCATGGTGCTGATCAAGGATGTGTTCCCGTTCCTAGCCGCAGGCAAAGCGCCCAAGGACTGGAAAGGCCTGATGCGCCAGCCCCTGTTCGTGCCGCAAGCCCGCGGCGCGCTGGACGTGCTGGCCGACATGCGCTCCAGCCGGGTCCATCTGGCGGTCGTGGTTAACGAGTATTCGGGCACCGACGGGATCATCACGTTCGAAGACCTGGTCGAAGAAATCGTCGGCGAAATCGAGGACGAGCATGACGATGCCCCGCAAGACCTGATCCTGCCACTGGACGGCGGAATGTGGGAAGCCGATGCCCGCGCCGAACTGGACGAAGTGGGCCAGCGCATCGACCCACGCCTTGGCGTGGTGGAAGAAGACGTCGATACGCTGGGCGGCCTCGCGTTCCTGCTGGCCGAACAAGTCCCCCCCGTGGGGGCCATTCTGGATCACGACAGCGGGTGGAAGCTGGAAGTGATTGCAGGCAACGAAAAACACGTTACGCGTCTGCGCCTGCATCCGCCAGCGCCCCACGAAGATCCCGAAGAGTAACCGATTTGGCCATTCGCCGCCTGCCTCCGCTCCGCGCGATCGAAGCCTTTGTGCGTATCGTCCGCCTTGGCTCGGCGCGCGCGGCTGCCGATGAACTGGGCCTTTCGCCCTCGGCCTTGTCGCGCCGGGTGGCCGCGCTCGAAGAATTCATCGGCAAGCGCCTGTTCACGCGCCAGCATCAGGCGATGAAGCTGACCGACGATGGCCAATCGTTCTACGATGCGGTCAGCCCAAAGTTCGATGAACTGGCCGCCGCGGTCGAAGGGCAGATCGAAAATTCGAAGGTACTGCGCCTGCATCTGGGGATCCTGCCGTTGTTCGGATCGCAGCGCCTGTTTCCCCGGCTGCCCGAACTGCGCAAGCAGAACCCCCGCCTGCACATCGATTTCGATACCAGCCCGCACCTTGATTCGCGGGTTGGCGATACGCTGGATGCGGCAATCATTCTGGCCAAAAAGCCCGATCCGCAGTTCCATTCGGTGCGGCTGGACCACAACCGGGTCTATGCCTTCACCTCCAAGCCGCTGGCGGCCGAAATCGGCATGAATCCCGATTCCACGATCCTTTCGCGCCAGACGTTCCTGATCCACACCGAACTGCCCGACAGTTTCACCGCGTGGAAGCAGGCGCTGGGCATGTCCGATCTGGAACCCGCAGCGATCGACCATTACGATTCGGGCCAGCTCATCCTCGAAGCCGCGGCCAATGGCTTGGGCATCGCGATCATGCACGATGACCACTTCCGCCGTTCGCACGATAACCGCCTGGCCAAGCTGTTCGATGTCGAAGTGGAAAGCCCGTATTCGTACTGGTTCATCTGCCGGCCGCACGCACTGGAAGTGCGCAGCGTGCGGATCTTCCACGACTGGCTGGTGCAGGCCGGCCTGTAATCGGGCAGGATCAGGGCATGAACCGCCGATTCGCCCTTGCCGCACTGCCACTGGCCCTGATCGCCCTGACCGGGGCCAAAGGGCCGCCCACACACCGCGCCCCTGCCAAAGCGCCCGCCCCGCAGCCCGCACCGCAGCCCGCGCCACTGGGCGATACCGTGCGAGTGGCGATGGTTACCGCACTGGGCACGATCACGCTGGACCTCGATCACAAACACGCGCCGGTAACGGTCGAAAACTTTGTCCGCTATGTCGATGCCAAGCGGTTTGACGGGATCAATATCTACCGCGCCATGCACCTTGCGTGGGGTGAACAGCCCAACGGGCTGATCCAGGGCGGACTGCAGGGCAATCCGCTGAAAGTGTTCAAGCCGATTGCCCACGAACCGACCAGCCAAACCGGGCTTTCGCACACGGCCGGCACGATCTCGATGGCACGCCGCGCGCCGGGAACCGCCGATGCGGACTTTTCGATCATGCTGTCAGACCTGACCAGCCTTGATGCCGATCCGGCTTCGTCCAATCCGGAAACGCAGGCCGGCTTCGCGGCATTCGGCCACGTTGTTGCGGGCATGGATGTGGTGCGCAGGATTTGGGATTCGCCGGTCTCTGCAGACAAGGGCGAAGGGCCGCTGAAGGGCCAGATGCTGGACCCGCCGATCAAGCTGCTCAGCGTACGGCGGGTGCCGGTTCCGGCGCCGGCAATCATGCCAGCGCCGGCCGGGTAACAAAGCTTAGGAAACGGTCGCTTTCACGATCTTGCCGGGGTTTGCCGGCGGCTCGCCCTTGGGCAGCGCATCAACGTGTTCCATGCCTTCCGCGACAGTGCCCCACACGGTGTACTGGCGATCAAGGAAAGTGGCATCATCGAAGCAGATGAAGAACTGGCTGTTGGCCGAGTGCGGCGCGCTGGTCCGCGCCATCGAACACACGCCGCGCACGTGCGGTTCGTTGTTGAATTCGGCCTGCAGATCGGGCTTGCTGGAACCGCCCATGCCGGTGCCTTGCGGGCAACCGCCCTGCGCCATGAAACCGGGGATCACGCGGTGGAACTTCACCCCGTCATAGAACCCTTCGCCAACCAGCTCCTTGATCCGCGCGACGTGGCCGGGGGCCAGATCGGGGCGCAGCTTGATCTTAACGTCGCCGCCCGTGCCGTTACCGGTATCGAGCGTAAGGGTCAGGTATTCGTCGGCCATTGGATGTCTCTCCTGTGGGAATTGCGACGGGATATAGGCACCTTGCGCATAAAGTCACGCCTTGCCCGGTTGCTTTTGTCTTCCACCGGCCTAGACCACCCGCGATGACTTCCGAGGAATTCGATCCCGTACTGCTGGCCGAAGCCGCTCCCGCGGCCGAGCCCGTGCGCGAAAATGACAGCCTCGACGAAGAAAACACGCTGAAGAAAGATTTCGTCCGGCGCGTGCGCGATGCGCTGGAAGCGGGCGAAAACAACACGGTCTATGACCTTGTCGAACCGCTGCACCCGGCCGACGTGGCCGACTTGTTCGAATTGCTCGACGCCGACGAACGCCCTGAACTGGCCAAGGCGATCAGCGACCTCATGGGCAGCGAGGTCATCGCCGAACTGAACGACCACGTGCGCGAACTGCTGGTCGAATCGCTACCCGCCGAAACCGTTGCCGACATCGCCGAACAGCTTGAAACCGACGATGCCGTGGCGATGCTGGAAGACCTCGACGAGGACGACCAACAGGCCGTCCTGGCCGAAATGGAGCCGGAAGACCGCGCCGCGATCGAAACGGCGCTATCTTATCCCGAGGAATCCGCCGGCCGCCTGATGAGCCGCGATTTCATCGCGGTGCCTGAACACATGAAAGTCGGCGATCTGATCGACTTCCTGCGCGAAGGCCACGATCTGGCGAACGAATTCTGGGAAGTGTTCATCGTCGATGCACGCTACCACCCGATCGGCACTTGCTCGCTCAGCTGGATCCTGCGCACCCCGCGTTCGATCGCGCTGACCGATGTGATGAAGCGCGATCAAACCCTGATCCCGGTCACCATGGATCAGGAAGAAGTGGCGCTGCGCTTCCAGAAATACGCGCTGATTTCGGCCGCGGTCGTGGACGAAGCCGGGCGGCTGGTGGGCCAGATCACGGTCGATGACGTGGTCCACATCATTCAGGAAGAAGCGGGCGAGGACGCCCTGCTGCTGTCCGGCGCCGGTGACGGTGACATTAACGAGCCGATTCAGGTCACGATCCGCACCCGGCTGACGTGGCTGGTGGTCAACCTGGGCACTGCGATCATCGCCTCCAGCGTGGTCGGCCTGTTCGAGGGCGCGATTGCCAAGTTCGCGCTGCTGGCGGTGCTGATGCCGATCGTATCGGGCATGGGCGGCAATGCCGGCACGCAAACGCTGGCGGTGATCGTGCGCGCGCTGGCCACCAACCAGCTGACCAGTTCGAACACGTGGCGCATGATCGCGCGCGAATTTACCATCGCCAGCGCCAACGGCCTCGCCCTGGGCGTGCTGATCGGCAGCGGCGTGGGCCTGATCTTTGGCAACCCGCTGCTGGGCGTGGTGATTGCCTCCGCCATGCTGATCAACAACCTGGTGGCCGGATCAGCCGGGATTCTGGTGCCGCTGACGCTGGACAAGCTCAAGATCGACCCGGCGGTGTCCTCGGCCGTGTTCGTCACCATGGCCACCGATGTGATGGGCTTCTTCAGCTTCCTCGGCCTGGCCGTGCTAAGCGGACTGGCGAGTTGATCCAATGCCCCTGCATCTCACCAAAGTTGCCTACGGCGCGCAGTCGCTCGATGAAATCCGCAGCTGGTTTGCGGGCAGTGGCACCGAACGGTTTTTGACCACGCGCTATCTGCCCAAGCGGCACGATGAGATCATCACCACCGATGGTTCTGGCAATGGATCGCTGTTCTGGATTCACAAGCACCAGCTGGTGATGCGCTCTCCGATCCTGCGTTTTGCCGAAGCCGAAGGCGGCAAGACCCACATCGTGATCGCCAATCGGCTGATCGAAGTCCACCCCGCCCCCAAGCGCGCGCATCAGGGCTGGCGCTATCTGGATGGCGCCGATGCCCCGGCAGACCTTGGCACTGGCGAAACGAGCGGCGATGTCATGCCCGGCGGCCTCGCCAGCGAACTGGCGCGGCTGGGGCTGGTCTAGCCGCGCATATCGGCAAATGCTGAAGCGCCCGCTAACCAGTTTTCCCGCTAATCAGTTTGACTGTCTGGAGCGAATTTTTTTAACCAGCCACCCTGCGGCCAAACACGGCCCCAACAAGACCAGCATCCCTCTAAGCATGCCGGCGCTGGTTAGATGATCGGTGTTTTGCGGCGCGGGGAAATACCGCTCTCGCCACAGCACGTACAATGGAATGAGCACAAGTACGGCGAATGCGCCAAGGCGCAGCAAAGTCCGTTTCATAGGTCTCTCGCTAACAGACTCGTTGATCCGAGTCTGCCGCTCCATATTCCCATAATATAATTTAAGATCAATGCCTTAAATTATTTTATTCAAGGAGCACGCGCTACCCTAAATCCCCTTGGCCACCACCTTGCGCAGCACCTGGGCGTAGGTTTCCGGTTCCTGCGAGCCGGGGATCAGGTACTTGCCGTTGACGATCATCGCCGGCACCCCGGAAATGTTCATGTCCCACGCTGCCGCTTGCTCGCGCCGGACGATTGCGCCCAGTGCCTCGTCGGCAGTGGCGGCCAGCGCGGCGGCGCGGTCCAGCCCGACCGACGCGGCCACATCGGCCAGCACCGCAGGATCGGAAACGTTGCGGCGTTGCTGGAAATGGGCATCGAACAGCGCACGCTTCAGGCGCGTCTGCGTTTCGGCTCCGGCTTCGATCAAGGCCCATTTCAGCAGTTTGTGCGCGGCAAAAGTGTTCCACATCATCGCCTTGGGCGGATCGCCTGCACCGGTATAGCCAAACGAATAGCCCGCGCGTTCCCCGATGCTGAGCAATTGCCCGCGATTGGCCGCCGCCTGATCCGGCGTGCGGCCATATTTGCGGGCGATATGCTCTTCCTGCCCTTCGCCTTGCGGCGGCATATCGGGGTTCAGTTCGAACGGCAGCCAGCGCACTTCGGCCTCAACCTCGCCGGCCAACTGCGCCAACCCCTTTTGCAACTGCGCGTAACCGATCACGCACCACGGGCACATGACATCCGAATAGATGTCGATCGTGACTTTCGCAGGGGCCGTCATCGCGCCAGCCACCATTGCAGCAGATGGTGCGCCACGGCCTGCGGCGGCGGCGCGATAAAGCGGGCGGTTTCATCCCCGGCCATGGCGGCGGCCACTTCTTCGCGGGTGAACCAATCGGCTTCGTCCAGTTCGGTCATGTCGATGGTCAATTCCGCGCTGGTGGCAAAAGCGTGGCAGCCGATCATCAGGCTGGAGGGAAACGGCCACGGCTGGCTGGCCACGTACGTTACATCGCGCACGTCGATTCCGGCTTCTTCGCGCACTTCGCGCGCCACGGCTTCCTCGATCGTTTCGCCCGGTTCGACAAACCCAGCCAGCGCCGAAAAGCGCCGGGGCGGAAAGCGCGGCTGGCGGCCCAGCAGCAGGCTGCCGCCATGTTCGACCAGCATGATCGTGACCGGATCAACCCGCGGGAAATGTTCGCCCTTGCAGGCATCGTTGGTGCAATTGCGCTGCCAGCCGCCCTTGGCCAGCACCGTGGCGCTGCCGCAGCGCGCGCAATAGCGGTGGCGGGCATGCCAATCGACCAGCGCGCGGGCCGTGCCATACGTGGCCAGTTCATCCCCCGCGAGAGCCGACATCGCCGCCCACACGCGCGGATTGGCTGGGGCAACCGAACCGATCAGCCGGGGGGAAACTTCGGCAAAGCACGCCTTGCCCCCCATCAGGCCCAGGAACACCAGTTCGCCGGCCGGATCGGCATCGCCCAGCGTACCCCAGTCCAGCCCGCCATCGGGCGCGATCACCGGATCAAGCCCATCCAGTTTCAGCAAGCGCGCGCGCCAATCCATCAGCCCGGCCAGTGCATCGGCGTTGGCGCGGATGTGGTCCGCCCGGTCAAGGTTGCTGCCTGAAAAAGCGATCGTAGCTGTACTCATGCACCGTTCCCCCGTGCCGCGTTGCTTTGTGCGATAATGTCGGCGCCGACTGCCTTGGGGAATTCCTTCCCGATCGGCAACTTTTCCTGCGGCATGTATTGCACGAACAGGCTGGTGCGCAGGCCCTGCCGCAATTGCGCATAGCCGATCGTACCCGCCGCGCCCGACCAGCCGAACATCCCTTCGTCGCGCCCGGTGCCAACCAGTCCGCCCGCGCCAAAGTGCTGCCCCGCCACCCAGGTTCCGGTCAGGTCAGCGCCATCGGGCAGCAAGTTCGATGTGCCCATCCGCACCGCAGCCTCGCTCATCACGCGCCGCCCGCCAACTTCGCCGCGATTGACCAGCATGGTCAGGAAGCGATCATAATCCGCCGGCGATGTGACCAACCCCGAACCGCCAAAGGCAAACGGGATCGGGCCTTCATAAACCGACGATCCCGGCCGATCGATCGCGAACGCATGTTTGCCCACCAAGCCATAATTGGTGGTGAGATGCCCCAATGCGGATTGCGGCACCCGGAACCAACTGTCGGTCATCCCGGCCGGAGCGAAGATCCGCTCTTGGACGAACGCTTCGAATGGCTGGCCGGTCAGCCGCCCAATCAGCAGGCCCAGCACATCGAGGCCCATCGAATAGGCCCACTTTGCGCCCGGTTCGCTGCGCAGCGGCACCGTGGCCGCGCGGCGCAAAAACTCATCGGGCCCGGGCGTTGGCGCGCCGCGCGCAATGCCCGGCAGCTTGCGCCGCGAAATCAGCCCCGGGTTGACCCCCAACCGGGTCAGCTCGGCCGAAACCTTGTCTTTGCTAACCACCGCATAGCCCAGCCCACTGGTGTGGGTGAGCAAGTGCCGCACCGTCATCACCCGCTGCGCCGGATTGGCGGCAAGGCCCTGCGCCGGATCGACCGCAACCTGCAGCTGGGCAAATTCGGGAATGAAATCCGCCACCGGCTGATCCAGCCCCAAGCGGCCTTCATCGATCAGAATCATGGCGGCCATGCCGGTAACCGGCTTGGTCATGGAATAAGCCCGGAACAGGCTGCGCGGACCATCGGGATCACGATCATCGAACCCTTCAAGGCCGCGCGCAATATAGCCGGGCGGCTTATCACCCCACCCCAGCGCTGCGATCATCCCCGAAACCTGCCGCGTGGCGACATAGCGTTCGATCAGCGCGGTCACGGCGGGCCAATCGCCCTCGATCCCGTCTGTGGCAAAGGCCAGCCTGCTGCCCAGCGGCCAGCCGCCAAGCGCGGCGCCGGCCCCCAACAGCGCCGAGGCGCGCAGCATCGCGCGGCGCGAAAGGGCGGCGTTCACACCAATGGGCACAGGCGATACTCCCTGGTTCTCTAGTTATCCGGCCAGCGCAATGCGGGCCGCTTTGGCGAACAGGGTTGGCAGGCCGGCTTCGTCCAGATTTGCCAGCGGCCACCATTCGCCCGGTTGCGGATTCAGCCTAGCCCAATCGCCCCCCGAATAAAGCATCAATTGCAAATCGAGATCGAAGTGGGTGAAACCGTGGCGCACCACCCCGCCCGTCCGCCACGTGCCGGCCAGCGGCGGATCGCCCGCACCATCGCCGCGCGCGCTCCACGCATCGTCGGGCAAAGCGCGCATCCCACCCAGCATGCCGGTTCCCGCGCGCCGCACCAGCCAGACAGCACCGCCGCGTTCGATCCAGAAGGCCTTGCCCTGCCGCAGCGGCTTGACCGGCTTCGGCGGCTTGACCGGAAATCCTTCCGCCCCGATCCGCCGCCCGGCGCAGGCGTGGGCCAGCGGGCACAGCAGGCAGCGCGGGTTGCGGACCGTGCAGACCGTTGCCCCCAGATCCATCATCGCCTGTGCGAAATCGCCGGGGCGCCGCGCGGGGGTCAATTGCTCCACGTGGCTGCGGATCTGTGTCTTTGCGCCGGGCAATGGCGCGGCGATTGCAAACAGCCGGGCGATCACGCGTTCGACATTGGCATCGACCACCGCCGCGCGCGCATCAAACGCGATCGCCGCCACCGCGGCCGCAGTATAGGCTCCCAGCCCCGGCAGTTCACGCAAGGCGGCTTCGCTATCGGGAAACCGCCCGCCGCGCTGCGCCACCGCGCGCGCGCAGGCGATCAGATTGCGGGCGCGGGCATAATAACCCAGCCCCGCCCATGCCGCCATGACTTCAGCCTCATCAGCAGCGGCCAGCGCCTCGACCGTTGGCCAGCGCGTGGTGAATTTCTGGAAATAGGGGCCAACCGCGGCCACCGTGGTCTGTTGCAGCATCACTTCCGACAGCCACACGCGATAGGGTTCGGGCGGCGGGGTGCCGGGCGGGCTGCGCCATGGCAGGGCGCGCGCATTGGCATCGTACCAGCCCAGCAGATCGTCGGCGATGTCTTGCGTGCTGGCATCCATGGCGCCGCTATGGCATTGGCAGGGCGTAAATGGAACGCACTCCGAAAAAGCCCGGTTCAACGCCCCGCCAGTACGAGCGCCCGCGCGGCGGTGCAACGCGTGCGGTGGGCGAACTGATGCCCGAAATCGGCCGCACCGCGTTCCGCAAATTCGGTTTCGTGCAATCCAGCATCGTCACCCGCTGGCCGGAAATTATCGGCGAACGCCACGCCCGCGTCTGCACGCCCGAATCGATCCGCTTTCCGCTGGGCGAAAAAAGCGATGGCATCCTGCAACTGGTGGTGGTGGCCGCCCACGCGCCGCTGATCAGCCATGTGATCCCGGAAATTATCGAACGGGTGAACCGCTTCTTCGGCTACAATGCCGTGGCCCGGGTCAAGCTTCGGCAAGGTGAGGTTAAGCCGCCCCCTGCTCAAAAAACCACCGCCGCACCGCCGTCGCTTAAGCCGATTCCGATGGAATTGGGCGAAAGTCTGCGCGATATCGGCGATCCTGAACTGCGCACGGTGCTGGAAAGCCTGGCCCGGGCGATGACTGCCCAGAACGGAACGGACAATGATGAATAGCGTGATGCAAAAGGTCGCAAAGCAGCTTAGCATTGGCATGGCGATCATGCTGGGGGCAATCTCGCTGGGCGCCTCGGCCAAGCCCGCACCCCGCCCCGCAGCGCCGGCGGCAGCGCGCAACTGGGCGAACACCATCAGCTATCTGCCCTCGGGCGCCTATGTGCGCGGCAACCCGGCCGCACGGGTCAAGCTGGTAGAATATATCAGCTATACTTGCCCACATTGCGCCGATTTCAACGCCGAGGCAGCGCCCGCCATGGCGTCCAGCTATATTGCCTCGGGCAATGTGCAGGTGGAAGTCCGCCCGTTCTTCCGCAACATGTACGACGTGGCGGCATCGCTGCTGGCCCATTGCGGCCCGGCAGACCGCTTCAAGGGCAACCATGATGCGCTGCTGGCCCAGCAAAAGCATTGGCTGGCCCCGGCCGAACACCCCACCAGCGCGCAGATCGAACGCTGGTCGAATCCCGATTTTGCCACCCGTATGCAAGCGGTGGCCGGCGATCTTGGGCTGACCAGGATCATGCAGGGGCGCGGCTATTCTCCAGCCCAATTGGGCGCTTGTCTGGCGGACAAGGCGCTGGCGCAAAAGCTGGCTGACCTGACCGAGCAGGCGGTGACCACGTACAAGGTTACCGGCACGCCCAGCTTCATGATCAACAACACGCTGCAGGCTGACACGTTCAGCTGGCCGGCGCTGCGCCCCAAGATCGATCAGGCGCTGCGCTAAGCCAGCGGCCATAAACTGTAGACTGGCCTGTGGAGAAACCGGCCCCGCCCGGCTCCACCCTTCCAACCCGCGTTTCGCCCGGCTAGCCTTGGCAAATTGCACCAGAGGACCCGTACCCGATGAAGCTTCGCCACTTTACCCGCCTTGGCCTGATCGCCGTTGTTCCGCTCGCGCTGGGCCTTGCCGCCTGCAACAAGGGCGGCAGCGACGCGGGTTCGGCTGAACTTTCGGGCCAGCCGATCGCCGCGATTGCCCCGCCTGCGGGCAAGGCGTGGGTGGAAACGGTCAAAGTCACCGAAGATGGCGGCTATCTGGTCGGCAACCCCGATGCCCCGATCAAGGTGATCGAATATGGTTCGCTGACTTGCCCGCACTGCGCCGAATTCGCTGAAACATCGGGCGTTGAATTGCGCGATCAATACATCGCCAGCGGCCGGGTTTCTTATGAATTCCGCAACATGATCCGCGATGCGATCGACCTTACGCTGGTCCAGCTGGTTCGCTGCGGCGCGCCGGAAAGCTTCTTTGCGCTGACCGATCAGACGTTCGCCAACCAGAAATCCTTCTTTGACAACGCCCAGCACGCCGACAAGGCCGCGCAGGAAGCGGCATTTGCGGCCGCCCCCGCCCAGCGCGGCACAGCCATCGCCAACCTGACCGGCGCGATCGACTTTTTCGCCTCACGCGGGATTTCCAAGGATCAGGCCAATGCCTGCCTGGCCGATGTCAGCAAGGCTGAAAAGCTGGCCACGATGTCCAACGAACAAAGCCAGAAGTTCAACATCGAAGGCACCCCGACTTTCCTGATCAACGGCAAGAAGATCGATGGCAACACTTGGGCGCAGCTGAAGGACGCCCTGATCAAGGCCGGGGCGCGCTGATCCGGTAACACGGGGCAACCGGACCAGTTCGATGCGGATCAAACGGCTTAAGCTCAGCGGCTTCAAAAGCTTCGTCGAGCCTGCCGAACTGCGCATCGAACCTGGTTTGACCGGGGTTGTCGGCCCCAACGGCTGCGGCAAGTCGAACTTGCTCGAAGCGATCCGCTGGGTGATGGGCGAAAGCTCGGCCAAATCGATGCGCGGCGGCGGCATGGAAGACGTGATCTTCGCCGGCACCGCGCAGCGCCCGCCCCGCGATTTCGCCGAAGTGGTGCTGATCGCCGAAGACGCCGCCCGCGAAGAACTGGAAGTCGTCCGCCGGATCGAACGCGGCGCTGGCAGCGCCTACCGGGTCAATGGCCGCGATGTCCGGGCGAAAGATGTCGCGCTGGTCTTTGCCGATGCGGCAACCGGGGCGCATTCGCCCGCGCTGGTCAGCCAGGGCCGCATCGCCGCGGTGATTGCGGCCAAGCCCGCCGAACGCCGCATGATGCTGGAAGAGGCCGCCGGGATCGCCGGCCTCCACGTGCGCCGCAAAGACGCCGAACAGAAACTGCGCGCCACCGAAACCAATCTGGCCCGGCTGGAAGACATCATGGCCGGGCTGGATCAGCAGATCGCCAGTTTGCGCCGTCAGGCCCGCGCGGCAGAACGCTATAAGGCGCTGTCTGACCGGATTCGCGTGGCCGAAGCCCGGCTGGTGTTTGCGCGCTGGCGTGATGCCGCAGCAGCAGCCGAAGCCGCCCGCGCCGAAGCTCGCACCGCCGAAGCCCGCGTGGCCGAAACCGGGGCCGCGATGCAGGCAGCGCAGCAGGCCCAGCACAGCGCCGCGCAGGCGCTGGCCGAGGCCCGCGAAGAACTGGCGGACCGGCGCGATGATGCCACCGCCCATGGCCACCGGATGGCCGCGCTGACCACCCAGCTCGAAGCGGCGGAACAACGGCTCAAAGACCTTGAACGCCAGCACCAGCGGCTTGAAGAAGATCGCGGCGATGCCGATCGCTTGACCCGCGATGCCGCCGAAGC
>JBJOPJ010000028.1:0-20991 GCA_046050825.1 Pseudomonadota bacterium | reverse complement strand
CGATTACGTCGAGATGTTCTACAACCCGATCCGCAAGCAGGTCAGGAACGGGATGCTGTCGCCCGTCGAGTTCGAACGGCAGCAAATTTTGAAAGCGGAAGGCGTCTAGAAAACTAGGGGCTATTCAATCCAAAGCGCCTCGTATGGCAGAAATTTCAGCGGGAGCAGCCCTAGGCTGAAAATATGCTTTTGGAGACTACCCGTGCTTTCGCCTACAAGCGCTCAGCTGATTAGCCTGTCTCCAGCCCAAGTTTCAGCTATGAAAAGCCGCAGAAATGAGCCCCTTTGAGGCGCCCTATTGCGTCAGATTGTTTGGAGATCAGCCCCCCTTCGGACTGATTGGTGCGGTCGAGAAGACTCGAACTTCCACGGGCTTTCGCCCACAACGACCTCAACGTTGCGCGTCTACCAGTTCCGCCACGACCGCTAAATCAACGGGGCGGCTGCGATTCTATCGTCGAAATCGCTGTGCCCCGGGGGGGTAGGAGGGGGCCATTAGCAAAGGGGCGGCGGTGCTGCAAGCGCGTTTGGCAAGGAAAGTGGCGGGGTTGGGCTAAGGCAAGCCGGATGGCGCAGCTGTCCCATCTTTGGACGGTTCCGAAACCGGTGCTAATTGTCATTGCAGACATGGCCCGGATCGCTTTGAGAGCGGTTAATGGTGTTCCTGATCATCCTAACGCTTGCCGCGGCTATGCCGCTGGCGGCAACTGAAAGCTTGCAAGCGGCCAGCCCGCCGGCGCCCCCGGCCGGGCCGGCCGTGCGGGTGAGCGGAGTGCAGGTAACCGGGCTTGCCTCGGCTGAGATCCTGCGGGGCGCAACGGATGCGCCCGAAGCGCCGGGCGATGCCGTGCTGCGCCGGGTGCGGCCGCGGCAAAACGGGCAGGTCCAGGTGGAATTTGACTAAGTTTTATAGTTACTTGATGCGGGCGATCACGTGCCCGGCTTCCAGCCGAATTCGGCCCTGACGCCGCTTTTGGGCACCATTGTCAGCGCTTCGTTGATCGCCACGCTTTCCCCGGGGGCGAGGACGCGCTTGGGGCTTTGCACTTCGGCGGTATAAACGATGCGCCCCCCGGCATCGCGCAGCACGATCAGGATCGATGGAACACTGCGCGGCGTGGCAGAAACATTGGTGACCACGCCATTGGCGTTGAAGAACCACGTATGATCGGCCAGTTCGTGGCGATCTTGCTGCTTGGCCGGAAAATCAAGCTTCAGCCCCGGCTGGCTTTCCGCGAACAGCGGGCGCGCGAACGGCAGCCAATCGGGCAGGCCATACCAGGCTGTTGCGCCAACGGCGCCCAGCGCGACGATCGCGAAGATGGCTGCGGCAAAGGTCCACATGCGCGCCGGGTTGCGGCGCGGGCGAAACGGCGGTTCGTGCGCGAAGCTTGAGCGGTCATCGTCATCGGCCCAGTTCGGGTCTGCATAGACCGGCGGCGGGGGAGCATTGTCGGTATCGGCCAAGGCCGGAATGGGCGCCGGTTCGGCCTGAGCGCTGGCTTGAGCACTGGCCTGTTCGGTCGGGAGCGGCGCGGCGGCTGGCGGCGCGTCCGAAGCTTGCGCGGCCGGATGTGGGTGAACGGGCGCTGCTGGCGGTGCCACGGGGGGCGGGGCCAGCTGCGGCCCATCCTGAAACCAGCTGTTGCGGCATTTTGCACAGCGTACCGTTCGTCCGTCCACGCCGATGGCGCTGTCGGGTACCACATAGCGCGTTCCGCAGGCGGGGCAGGCAATCAGCATGGTCTGAGCGTTAAACATGTTGCGGGGTGCCGCGGCAAGCGCCAGCCATGGAAAGCATGGTCGCTATGCCCTTTTTTCCACATGGATTGGTCGCTATAGCCGGTAGCGCAGCAATTTTGCCCATTGGACCGCTTTCACCTGATGAACACCGCCACCGATGGGGAAATCATTCAGTTCGACAATGTCGGCTTGCGCTATGGCGCCGACCGCGAGGTTTTGAGCGACGTTTCGTTTACGCTCTATCCCGGCAGCTTCTATTTCCTGACTGGCGCCAGCGGGGCGGGCAAAACCTCGTTGCTGAAGCTGCTGTATCTGGCCCAGCGGCCATCCCGCGGCGCGATCCGGATGTTCGGGGCCGATGCGATCACGATGCCGCGCCATCGCTTGCCGTTGCTGCGGCGGCGGCTGGGGGTGGTGTTTCAGGATTTCCGGCTGGTTTCGCACTTGTCCGCGTTTGACAACGTGGCGCTGCCGCTGCGCGTGGCGGGCGTGGCCGAGCGGGAACTGGCCAAGCCGGTTGCCGACATGCTGGAATGGGTCGGCCTGGCCGATCGGATGCAGGCGGTTCCCGCGCAGCTTTCGGGGGGCGAGCAACAGCGCGTTGCGATTGCGCGGGCGGTGATCGCCCGGCCCGAAATGCTGGTAGCCGACGAACCGACCGGAAACGTCGATCCCGATATGGCGATCAAGCTGTTGCGGCTGTTCGAGGCCCTGAACCGGCTGGGCACCACAGTTGTGGTGGCCACCCACGATGTTCATTTGCTGAAGAAAGTCCCGGATTCGCTGATCATGCGGCTGGATAAGGGGCGCCTTTCGGATCCGACTGGCGCGCTGCGCTATCCGCCGCGCCGACCGGTTGCTAGGGACGTGTAATGCAATTGCGTTTGCCTTCAGCACCGCGCGGCAATTGGCGTTCGCTGGCATCGGCCGGCGAGGCAGGGCTGGTTGAACAGGCGCGCCTGTCTGGCCCGATGCCGTGGGTGATTGCGATCATGGTGGCGCTGACGGTTATCGCTGCTGCTGCGGGCCTGTCACTGTCGCATACGGCCCGCGCCGCGGCGGACGAACTGTCCGGCGGGGTGACCCTGCAAGTGGTCGAAGCCAATCCCGCCGCGCGCACCCGTCAGGCCGAAGCTGCGGCGCAGGCCTTGCGTGCCACCCCGGGGGTGATCGATGCGCATGTCGTGTCGCAAGACGAAGTGGAACGCTTGATCGAACCGTGGCTGGGCGTACGCGGAGACGATGCCGATGCGATTCCCGTGCCGGCGCTGGTCGATGCGCGGCTGCGCGGGGCGGTAACTGCCGAAACGCTGGGGGCGCTGCGCCGGATCGTTCGGCAAGTGGCTCCGGCCGCACGGGTGGATGCCCAGTCCAGCTGGCTCGGGCCGGTGTTCGGTGCGCTGGATTCGCTGCAATGGCTGGCGCTGGCGCTGGTGGCGTTGCTGGCGTTGGCAATGGCGGCCGCGGTCCTGCTGGCGGTGCGCAATGCACTGGGCGTAAACCGGGATACGATCGAGATTGTTCACTTGCTGGGCGGCACCGATGCCCAGATCGCCCGCATCTTTCAGCGCTCTGCCGGGTTGGATGCCGCGGGCGGGGGCGCGGTTGGGTTGGGGCTGGGGCTGGCGGTGGTCTTGTTTCTGGGCAACCGGTTTGCGGGCCTCGGTGCCGGGCTGGTGGCCAGCGGGGCGCTGGGGCCGCAAGATTGGGCGGTGCTGGCGGCGATCCCGGTGGCGGGGGTGGTGCTGGCGATGCTGACGGCGCGGATCGTGGTCCTGCGCACGCTGGTGGGGATGCTCTGACCCGATGTTGGCGCGCTTTGCCTCGATTGTGGTGCTGGCGTGGGCGCTGGGCTTTGCGGCCTTTGCCACCATGCTGCCCCAGCCGGTTGGCGAACAGCAGCAGACCGACGCGGTGGTGGTGCTGACCGGCGGGGCCGGCCGGATCGATCGCGGGATCAAAGTGCTGCGCGAAGGCTGGGCGCGGCAACTGTTCGTTTCGGGGGTCGATCGCGAGGTCAAGCCGCATGAATTTGCCGCGCAATACAAGGTGCGGTCCGCGCTGATGGCCTGCTGCGTTACGCTGGGTTTCGAAGCGACCGACACCCGTTCCAACGCAGCCGAGACCGCCAGCTGGATCGCGGCGCAGGATATCGGTTCGGTGCGGCTGGTCACCAGCGATTGGCACATGCGCCGCGCGGCGATGGAGCTGCACCGGGTGGCGCCCAAGGGCGTGGAAATTGTCGAGGATGCGGTTCCCACTCACCCCACGTGGCGGACCCTGTTTACCGAATATCACAAGCTGATTGCCCGCTTCGTGGCTGGCGGGTTGGGAGGATAGCGTGATGCGCCTGGTTCATCTGTTGCGCAGCTGCGTGTTTTATCTCGTGTTCTATGTGGGCAGCATTCCGCTGGTCGTCTTTGCGGCGCTGATGGCGGCGGCACCGCCCAAACCGTTTCGCCGGGCGGTTGAAGCCTGGTCGCGGTGGCACCGCGGTTGCGCCCGCATCCTGCTGGGGCAGCGCGTGCGGATCGAGGGGCACATGCCGTCCACGCCGGTGCTGTTCGCGATCAAGCACGAAAGCTATTTCGAAGCGATCGACCTGCCGGCATTGCTCGACGCGCCGGCGGTGTTTGCCAAGGCCGAGCTTTTGCGGATTCCGGTATGGGGCAATGGTGCGCGCAAGTTTGGTTTGATCGGGGTTGAGCGTGAACAAGGCGCTACGGCGCTGCGCCGGATGATCAGTGCGGCCAAGGAAATGGTGGCGGCGGGGCGCGCGCTGGCGATCTTTCCCGAAGGCACGCGCGTGGCCCATGGCACAACGCCAGAGCTGAAGTCCGGGTTTGCCGGGCTGTACAAGCTGCTGGGCATGCCGGTGGTGCCCGTGGCGGTCGATTCCGGTCCGCTGTACCATCGCTGGATCAAGCGCCCCGGCACGATCACCTATCGCTTTGCCGAACCGATCCCCGCCGGCCTGCCGCGCGATGAAGCCGAAGCCCGCGTGTGCGCGGCGATCAATGCGCTGAACCAGTCATGAGCCAAGAGGTAGAACCCCGCTCCATCTTGGAAGTGCTGGGGCCGGGGTTGGTTTCGGGCGCGGCCGATGATGATCCCAGCGGGATTGGCACGTACAGCCAGGTTGGCGCGCAGTTCGGCTATAGCCTGTCGTGGACGATGTTCTTCGGGTTCCCGCTGCTGGCTTCGATCCAGGCGATCTGCGCGCGGATTGGCGCAACGTCGGGCAAGGGCATCGCGCAGAACCTGCGCCAGCACTATCCGTTGTGGCTGCTGCGCGTGGTTGTCCTCATGCTGCTGGTTGCCAATGTCATCAATCTGGGGGCGGATCTGGGGGCCATGGGCGCCGTGCTGGCGCTGATCGTGCCGGGGCCAATTCTGGTCTATACGGCGGTTTTCGGGTTGGCCAGCGTGCTGCTGGAAGTGTTCCTGAGCTATGCCCGCTATGCCCGCATCCTCAAATGGACCACGCTTTCGCTATTTTCCTATATCGCGGTGGTGTTCGTGGCCGATGTACCAGTCGGCGCCGCGCTGCGCGGGACATTGGTGCCGAATTTCAACTTCAACCACGATCAGGCGATGGCGCTGGTGGCCATTTTCGGGACGACGATCAGCCCC
Source organism: Pseudomonadota bacterium (assembly GCA_046050825.1). Lineage (GTDB taxonomy): Bacteria > Pseudomonadota > Alphaproteobacteria > Sphingomonadales > Sphingomonadaceae > Novosphingobium. The sequence continues at coordinate 15,615 of JBJOPJ010000028.1, read as the reverse complement.
TACCTGTTTTTCTGGCAGGCGGGGCAGGAAGTTGATGAACAGCATCGGCGCCATATCAAGCCGCTGCACGTTTCCCCCCGTACGCGGGCCGGGGCTGAACTAAAGCGGATCCGCACCGATACGCTGGTGGGCATGGGCTTTTCGCAATTGACCGCGATCTTCATCATTATTGCCACTGCCGCAACGCTGCACGCGCACGGGATCACCGACATTACCAGCGCCGCCGAAGCGACCCAAGCGCTGCGCCCGATCGCGGGCGAATTCGCTTTTGTCCTCTTCGCCATCGGGATCATTGGCACCGGCTTGCTGGCGGTTCCGATCCTGGCGGGCAGCGCGGCCTATGCGGTCAGCGAAACGTTCGGCTGGGTGGAAGGGCTGAACCACAAGCCGCGTGAGGCCAAGGCGTTTTATGGCGCAATCGCGGCCGCCACGCTGGGTGGAATCGCGCTGAACTTTATCGGGATCGACCCAATGCGCGCGCTTTACTGGGCGGCCGTGGCCAACGGCCTGCTGGCTCCGCCGCTGATGGTGGTAACGATGCTGATTGCCCGCAACCCCAAAGTGATGGGCAAGCTGGCGATCGGTGGCTGGCTGGAACTTGGCGGCTGGGTTTCAACCGCGGCGATGTGGGCCGTGGCCGGGATGTTCCTGCTGTCTTAAGCGGTTTTGGGGTGGTTCAGCTCTAGCCGTTGTGGTCGCTGCGGCCGAAATCGGGCCGCGCATCGTCCTGACCTTCTTCGATGATCGAGCGGCGGATCGCGCGGGTGCGGGCGAAATGGTCAAACAGGGCATCGCCATCGCCCAGCCGGATCGAGCGTTGCAGCGCGCTGAGGTCTTCGGAAAAGCGTTGCAGCATTTCCAGCACCGCGTCCTTGTTTGACAGGAACACATCGCGCCACATCGTGGGGTCTGAAGCCGCGATGCGGGTGAAATCGCGAAAGCCGCCGGCCGAATACTTGATCACTTCGCTTTGCGTCACGCCTTCAAGGTCATCGGCCGTGCCAACGATGGTATACGCGATCAGGTGCGGCAGGTGGCTGGTGACTGCCAGCACAAGATCATGGTGCTGGGCATCCATGATCTCGACATTGGCGCCCAAGGCCCGCCAGAACGCGCCCAGCTCCGCCAGCTTGGCCGGATCGGCAGCGGCGGGCGGGGTGATGATGCACCAGCGCTGCTGGAACAGGCTGGCAAAGCCGGCATCGGGGCCGGACCGTTCGGTGCCAGCCACCGGGTGCGCGGGAATCACGGCCACGCCGGGCAGGGCTTCGGCCAGTGCCTTAGCCACGAACTGCTTGGACGAGCCGACATCGCTGACCAGCACATCGGGGGCAAGGCCGGGCGCGATTGCCGCGGCGGCAGCGCCCATCGCGCCCACCGGAACGCACAGGATCACCAGATCGGCGCCGGCCACAGCTGTGGCGGCCTCGTCAAAGACTTGCGCCACCAGCCCGCGTTCCGCCGCGCGCGCGCGGGTGGCGGGATCGGCGTCCCAGCCGGTGGTTTCGGTATTGGGCAGGTATTCCCGAATGGCGAGGCCGGTCGAACCGCCCAACAGACCTAGCCCGACGATGGCAACGCGCTTGAAAGTCACTTCGCGGCCTCCGCCATCTCGCGCAGGGCGGCGGCAATATCATCCATCTGGGCAGCGGTGCCGATGGTGATGCGCAAGCCGTGACCCAGCCCCTGATTTGGCAGCCAGCGCACGATATAGCCGCGCGCCGCCAGACCATTATAGGCCGCTTCCGCGCTCAGCTTGCCTTCGAACAGCACCAGTACGAAGTTGGCCTCGCTCGGCAGGGGGCGCAGGCCGTGGTTGCCCAATGCGGTTAGCGCGCTGACAAAGCGGGCGCGCTCTGTCTGGTTGTGATCGCGGGCGTGTGCAACGAATGCCTGATCCTGCACCGCGGCAAGGGCCATCGCCTGACCGCTGTTCGAAACGTTGAACGGCCCGCGAATCCGGTTCAGCGTATCGACCAGCGCGGCTGCGCCAGTGGCCCAGCCAATCCGTTCGCCCGCCAGACCATAGATCTTGGAGAACGTGCGGGTAACCAGCACGTTGCCATGCGCGGCGGCCAGCGCCAGTGCGCCATCATCGTCTTCGGGCGCAAGGTATTCGGCATAGGCCTGATCCAGCACCAGCAGCACATCGCCGGGCAGCGCGGCGTGGAGCCGAGCGATTTCCCCCTTGGGCAGGTAGCTGCCGGTGGGGTTGTTCGGATTGGCCACGAAGATCACGCGGGTCTTTTCGTTCACCAGCGCCAGCAGCGCATCGACATCGGTGCCGTAATCGGCATCTGGTGCGATCACCGGCGTTGCCCCGCAGCGCCGCGCGGCAATGTCATACACCGAGAAACCATAGCGCACGTAGATCACTTCATCGCCGACACCGGCATAACCCTGCGCGGCCAGATGCAGCACTTCGTCAGACCCGGTGCCCATCACGATCCGCGCCGGATCGATTCCGTGGACCGTCCCGATCGCGGCGCGCAGCGCCGTGCTGTCGGGATCGGGATAGCGTTCGGGCGCCGCCGCATCGGCGCGGGCGGCCAGCGCGGCCGGGCTGGTGCCCAGCGGATTTTCGTTCGCGGACAGCTTGACCAGCGGGCGTCCGTCTGCGCCGGCGCTCTTGCCGGGGACATAGGCGTGGATTTCAGCGATCCAGGGCTTGGGTGTGGGTGCATTGGTCATCGTGGCCGGGCATTTAGCAGTCTTGTCGCCGATTGACAGCCCGCTTGGCGTCCCCCAAGTCGCAGAATATGGCATCTGCCCCGATCCTGACTGACAGCCATGTGCTGGAATTGCCCGCCGCGCTGCCGCTTGATGGCGGGCAGAGCCTGGATGGCGTGCGCATTTCCTATGAAACCTACGGCACGCTGAATGCCGAAAAATCGAACGCGATCCTGATCTGCCACGCCTTGACCGGCGATCAGCACGTGGCCAGCCCGCACCCGATCACCGGCAAGCCGGGCTGGTGGGTGCGCATGGTCGGCCCGGGCAAGCCGATCGACACCGACCGCTTTTTCGTGATCTGCGCCAACGTGCTGGGCAGCTGCATGGGCAGCACCGGCCCGGCCAGCCCGGCCGCCGATGGCCAGCCTTATGCCATGCGCTTTCCAGTGATCACCATCCGCGACATGGTGCGCGGCCATGTGGCGCTGCTTGATGCGCTGGGGATAGACCGGCTGCACGCCGTGGTTGGCGGATCGATGGGCGGGATGCAGGCGCTCAGCCTTGCGGCCAACTGGCCAAGGCGCGCCGACGCGGTGCTGGTAATCGCATCCACCGCGCGCCATTCGGCCCAGAACATCGCGTTCCACGAAGTGGGCCGGCAGGCGATCATGGCCGATCCTGAGTGGCGCGGCGGCGATTACCATGCCGTTCCGGGCAAGGGGGGCAAAGGGCCGGAAGCGGGCTTGGCCGTGGCGCGCATGGCCGCGCACATCACCTACTTGTCCGAAGAAGGGATGCACGAAAAGTTTGGCCGCCGGTTGCAGAACCGCGACGCCAAGACGTTCGGGTTCGATGCGGATTTTCAGGTGGAAAGCTATCTGCGCCATCAGGGGCTAAGCTTTACCGATCGGTTCGATGCCAATTCCTATCTCTATATCACCCGGGCGATGGACTATTTCGACCTGGCGGAAGAACATGGCGGGCGGCTGGCCGATGCCTTTGCCGGCAGCACCGCTCGGTTCTGCCTCGTCAGCTTCGATACTGACTGGCTCTATCCCACCAGCGAAAGCCGCAACATCGCCCATGCGCTGAACGCGGCGGGCGCACCCGTCAGCTTCGTCGAACTAAGCGCCCCGTTCGGGCATGACAGCTTCCTGCTCGATGTCCCGGCGCTGGACCGGGTGATCGATGGATTTCTGAAGCAATGAGCCAGCTACGCCCCGATCTGGCGATCATCGCCGCCAACGTTGCGCCGGGCGCCCGCGTGCTGGATGTGGGCTGCGGCGATGGGGCGCTGATGGCGGCGCTGCGCGATGGCAAGCAGGCCGATGCCCGCGGGCTGGAACTGGATCCCCACAACGTGGCCGAATGCGTGGCGCGCGGCCTTTCGGTGATCCAGGGCGATGCCGATGCCGATCTGGCCTATTACCCCGATGCGGCGGTTGATTACGCGATCCTTTCGCAAACCCTGCAAACCACCCGGCGGCCCGATCTGGTGCTGGATGAATTGCTGCGCGTGGGACGCAAGGCGTTTGTCAGCTTTCCCAATTTCGCGCATTGGCGGGTGCGGCTTAGCCTGCTGTGGCACGGCAAGATGCCGGTCACCCGGCTGCTGCCGATCGCGTGGTACGAAACGCCCAACATCCACCACGTAACCGTCAGCGATTTTCGCGATCTGGTGGCGGCCAAGGGGCTGAAAGTGGAAGGCGCGTGGTTCCTTTCGGGGGACCATTCGATCAGCGATGCGGTGGCCAACTGGCGGGCTGAACACGCGGTGTTCCTGCTGTCACGCTGAAGCGTCGTTCACCAGCAATACGCTGTCATCGCGCGCCAGCACCCACAGGCTGAGGCCGGCCGCTTTCGCGCGCTCGGCCGCTAGCGAAGTGGGCAGCGATACGGTGACCAGCGTGGTGGCCCCGGCGCGGACCGCCTTTTCGACGATTTCGTAACTGCACCGCGCCGTCGATAGCACGAAGCCGGGGGTCAGCGGCTGGGCCCGGCGGGCCATCGCGCCGATCAGCTTGTCCATAGCGTTATGCCGGCCCACGTCCTCGCGCGTGCAGCCGATCGCGCCGTCGGCGGCGGCCCAGATCGCCCCGTGGGCGGCCCCGGTGGCGCGGCCCAGCGGCTGATGATCGCGCAGCACGCCCAGCGCCGCAAAGATGGCGGCGGGTGCGATCCGGGCATGCGGGGCGACCGGGGGCAGGGCGCGCGCCACTTCCTTGAGGTTGTCGATCCCGCACAGGCCGCAGCTGGATTCCGCCACGCGGGTGCGGACCCGCTCGGTCAGTTTATCCACGCCCAGACCGGACAAGTGCGCGCGCACGATCCAGCCTTCGGCCACTTCGGCGATGGCAATGTCGGAAATGTCGGCCGCGCTGGCCGCCAGCCCTTCGCACAGGGCAAAGCCGGTGGCGAAATCCTCCAGCTGGCTGGGGGTGGCCATCATTACGGCATAAGACAGGCCGTTGAATTCCAGCGCTACCGGAGCCTCCGGCACCCAGACGCGCGTTGCCGCAGTCTGGGTGCCGTCAGGCCTGAACTCCGTCAGCGCGCCGGTCACATCCGCTTGAGCGCGCAGAGCTTGTTCCCATCGGGGTCGCGCAAGTAGGCGAGGTACAGCGTCATCGCCGGGCTGGAACGCACGCCCGGCGGGTCTTCGATCGCCTTGCCGCCGGCTGCCACGCCTGCTGCGTGCCAGGCATTGGCCTGTTCTTCGGATTCCATCGCAATGCCGATGGTCATCCCGTTGCCCGGCGTGGCCGCGCTGCCGTCGATCGGCTTGGTGACCAGGAACATGCCACCGTTGTGCATATAGATCAGGCGCCCGAGATCATCGACGATCCCCGGATTGCCGCCGATGGCGGTGAAGGTGGCATCGTAGAACTTTTTCGAGCGGTCGATGTCGTTGCTGCCGACCATCATGTGGGAATACATGGGGCCTCTCCTTTTCAGTTGCGATTCGATACGGGTAGCTGCTGTCCGCGCGCCGTCAAGCGCGCAATCAGCTGGCGTGCCGTCCGGCAGGCAGGAACAGGAACAGCGCGAAGGCAATCAGCGAACCCGCTGCCATCACCAGCGAAACGTTCATCAGCCCGATCTGGTTGCTGAACAGCAAGCCGGCAAGGTACGGCGAAAGCGCCGCTCCGCCGCGCCCGACGCTCAGCGCAAAGCCGGTGCCGGTGGCCTTGGCGTGGGTCGGATAGCTGGATGCGAAGGCCGAATAGAACCCCACCACCGCGGCATTGCTGGCAAACTGCGAGATGATCACGGTCATGATCCATCCCGATAGCGTGGTCTGCCCCATGCCGAAGTACACGATGGTCAGCACCGTGGCAGCCAGCGCGGCCAGGGTTGAGCGCTTGGTCCCGAATTTGTGCATGAACCAGCCGAAGGTTGCGCCGCCCAATGCCCCGCCAAGGTTGGCATAGGCCAGCACGCTGGCGCCTTCGGGCTTGGTAAAGTGCATCCCGGCAAACGCCGGGTCCGACAGGATCGCCGGGGTCATCTTGAGGACGTAATAGAACGTCAGCGCGTGGGCGGCATAGCCCAGCGACAGGACCATCGTGGTGCGCAAGTAATCCGGCTTGAAAATGTCGGCCAGACCGGACTTGCCCACCCGGTCAACCGCCCGTGGCAGCTGATCCAGCTGCGAATGGCCAAACCGGGCAAGGATGCGGTTGGCTTTTTCCAGCGCCCCGGCCGGGCGGGCCTGACCCAGGAACGCGGGGGTTTCAGGCACGAACAGCACCACCAGCGGGATGAACACCGCGGTCACGATCCCGCCAAACATGAACACCGCGCGCCAATCGTGCGTTTTCAGCAACGCGGCGGCGATCATTCCGCCGACGAACGCGCCGAGCGGATAGCCGATCACCATCACGGCCTGCGCGAAACTGCGGCTCTTGCGATTGGACAGTTCGAACACCACCGCATTGGTCGCGGCCAGCATCCCGCCGATCCCAAGGCCGGTCAGCACCCGCCAGATCGACAGGGTCTGCGGTGAATGGGCGGTTGTCGCCATGAACATGCCAAGCCCCATGAACATCAGGCAGGCCAAGATCGTGGGGCGGCGGCCATACTTGTCAGCCGCGCCGCCCAGCAGCAGCGACCCCACGCCCATGCCCAGCAATTCCATCGACAGGACCGCGCCCAGCCCATCGGGGCCAAGGTGCCATTCCTGCTTGATGCCGGGGCCGGCAAAGGCGCTCGACAAAACGTCGAAGCCATCAAGCGCGTTCAGCCCGATCGTGATCAGCACGGCAATCCATTGGCGCACGCTCATGCGTTCGTCGTCGATCACCTGCTGGAGGTCCTTTGCCATCGTTTAATCCTCTTCCCCCTGCTGCGCGCTTATTCGTGGATGCGCGCCAGCAGTTCCATCAATGTTTTGACTTCCGCATCGGTAAAGCGGCTTTTGACCCAGTTTTCGTGTTCGCGGATCGCCCGCTTGGCATCGGCCAGCACTTGTTCGCCGGTCTTGGTCAGGAACAGCGCCTGCTTGCGGCCATCGGTGGGCGATTTTTCGCGGCGCAAATAGCCGCGGGCCTGCAGCCGGTTGATGATCGTCATCGTGGTTGCACGGTCCATGCGCAGGCGCTGGCCCAAGTCGATTTGCGAAATTGCCGGGTGGTCATCGACCAGCCACATGACCGAAACCTGCTTTTGGGTCAGTTCCAGATCGGTGAAGGTTTCTGTGAAATGGCGATAGCAGGCGCCGTGCGCCAAACGGATGTGAAACCCGATGATTTCCTTGATTTCGCCGATGTCGGCATCGTCATGATCGGCCGTTGTTACCGCGTCCAAATCGCTATCTCTCACCCGCATTGGTCTTGCCTATTTGTCAGTATTGCATACAATCGCCAGAAAACGCGAGGATGCAATGGCTCATTTCCCTGATACCCCCAGCTTTACCGGTTTCAATACGCCTTCGCGGATCGAAGCAGATATCGCCGATCTTGCCCATGTGGGCGAAATCCCGAGGGAATTGCAGGGCGCCTTTTACCGGGTTCAGCCCGATCCGCAATTCCCGCCGCGTCTTGAAGATGACATCGCGTTCAACGGCGATGGGATGATCACCCGGTTCCACTTTCACGATGGCCAGTGCGACTTCCGCCAACGCTGGGCCAAGACCGACAAGTGGAAGCTGGAAAACGAAGCCGGCAAGGCGCTGTTCGGAGCCTATCGCAACCCGTTGACCGATGATGAAAGCGTGAAGGGCCAGTACCGCTCGACCGCCAATACCAACGCCTTCATTTTCGCCGGCAAGCTGTGGGCGATGAAGGAAGACAGCCCGTCGTTGCTGATGGACCCGGCCACGATGGAAACTTTCGGGTTCGAAAAGTTCGGCGGCAAGATGACCGGCGAAACTTTTACCGCGCACCCCAAGATCGATCCCAAGACCGGTAACATGGTGGCGATCGGTTATGCCGCCAGCGGGCTGTGCACCGATGATGTCACTTACATGGAAATTTCACCCAGCGGCGAACTCGTCCGCGAAGTGTGGTTCAAGGTGCCGTACTATTGCATGATGCACGATTTCGGGGTGACCGAGGATTACCTGATCGTCCATATCGTGCCGTCGATCGGTTCGTGGGAGCGGCTGGAACAGGGCAAGCCGCACTTCGGGTTCGATACCACGATGCCGGTCTATCTGGGCGTCATCCCGCGCCGCGATGCAGTGAAGGCTGAGGACATCCGCTGGTTCAAGCGCGACAACTGCTTTGCCAGCCACGTGATGAACGCATGGCAGGATGGCACGAAGATCCACTTCGACATTCCCGAAGCCAAGAACAACATGTTCCCGTTCTTCCCGGACGTGCATGGCGCGCCGTTCAACGGGATGGAAGCGATGAGCTATCTCACGCGGTGGACGGTCGATCTGGCCAGCAATTCGGACGAATTCGAAAGCGTGACCAAGCTGACCGAAACGGCCGGCGAATTCCCCCGGATCGACGATCGGATGACCGGCCTGCCCTATCGCTATGGCTGGATGCTGGAAATGGACTATCGCCGCCCGGTCGAACTGAAGGGCGGCAGCGCCGGCGGCTTGCTGATGAACTGCCTGTGCCTGATCGATCACCAGACCGGCAAGGAACAGCACTGGTGGTGCGGCCCGGTTTCCAGCTTGCAGGAACCCTGCTTTGTCCCGCGCAGCAAGGACGCGCCCGAAGGCGATGGCTGGATCGTGCAAGTCTGCAACCGCCTGGAGGAACACCGTTCGGACCTGCTGGTGTTCGATGCGCTGGACATTGAAAAAGGCCCGATTGCCACGATCAACGTGCCGATCCGCCTGCGCTTTGGCCTGCATGGCAATTTTGCCCCGGCCGATGCGATCGGGCTGGCGGCATGATCCAGCCGGGGCTTGAATTCGTTTACGAAGCCAGCGGCGATCTGGGCGCACCCGTGCCGATCGGCGATACGGTGGACGGCGCGCGGCGGATCATCCCGATCTTTTCGGGCGGGCGGGTGGAAGGCCCGCTGATCAAAGGGCAACTGATGGGCAATGCCGCCGATTGGCAGCTGACCCGCCCTGACGGCGTGACCGTGGCCGATGCGATCTATGCGCTGGAAACCGATGACGGGGTGATCATCCAGATCCGCAACAAGGGCCTGCGCCATGGCCCGCCAGAAGTGATGCAGCGGCTGGCCGCGGGCGAGGAAGTGGACCCTGCGGAATACTATTTCCGCACCGTGCCTGAATTCATCGCGCCGAAGGGCAAGTATGAATGGATGAACCGTTCGATCTTCGTCTGCTCGGGCGCGCGCTATGCCACCGGGATCAAGCTGTGGGTCTGGCGGGTTACCTGATTATTCGATCACCAGTTCGATCAGGCTGGGGCCGGTAACGGCCAAGGTCCATTCCAGCGCTTCATCAAGGCTGGACACGTCTTCCACCCGGCGCGCGGGCACGCCCATGCTTTCGGCCATGCCGACAAAGTCGATCCCGCCGATTTGCGTGCCGGGCAGGCTGTTCATGTTGAACACTTTGGCAAAGTGATCGAGCGCGGCATAGCGCCCGTTGTTCAGCACCACGAAGCTGACGTCAGCCCCTTGCTCCGCCGCGCTCCACAGGCCCTGGATGGTGTACATCGCCGAACCATCGCCCAGCAGGGCGATCGTCTTGCGGGCGGCGCTGCCCCGCGCCACGCCCACGGCTGCGGGCAAGCCATAACCCAGCCCGCCACTGGCGCAGGTGAAGAAGCCGCGCTGGGTCAGCACCGGCAAGTGATCGTGCATCGGCCCGCGCGCGGTGGGGGCTTCCTCGACCAGAATGGAATCCGCCGGGCGCTGCGCAGCCAGGCGCGAGAGGACATAATCCGCGCGCATGCCCACAGCGGGCGGCGCCGCGCGCGGGCAGGGGGCGGGCGCGGGGCGGCGGCTGACAGTGGCCGCCAGGCTGGCCAGCCCGGCACCAACATCGCCCAGCACGCCAAGGCCGCCGGGCAGATAGGACAAGTGCTGCGGGTCTTCGCTCAGCACGCCCAGCGCTGCGTGTTCGGGCCAATGCGGGCCGAACCCTTCGGCGTGATAGGTAAACACTGGTGCGCCCGCCACCAGCAGCGCGTCATACGGATCGAGCAGGCGGACGATCTCTTCGCGGAACGCGGGGAGGAACCCGGCAAAGCGGGGGTGATCTTCGGGGAACACTTCGCGCGCGGCAAACGGCGCGGCCCAGACATCGGCCCCGGCCGCTTCGGCCAGATCGATCGCTGCCTGCCACCCGCCGCAGCGCGCCACCCCGGTGCCCAGCACCAACGCGGGGCGGCTGGCGCCATCCAGCAGCGCGGCAAGGCGCGCCAGGCCGGCGGGATCGGGCAGGGTCTTGAGGCTGAGCAGCGGCAGCACCGGCATTTCGCATTCCCGGTCCCAATCATCGACCGGGACCGACACGAACACCGGACCCATCGGCGGGGTCAGCGCGATGTGAAAGGCGCGCACCAGTGCGGCGGGGACATCCTCTGCCCGCAGCGGTTCGGCCGACCATTTCACGAACGGACGGGGAAATTCGGTGGCACGTTCGGCCCCAAGGAACGGGTCGAGCGGCAGGATCGAGCGCGCCTGCTGGCCCGCCGTCACCACCAGCGGGGTGCCGTTGCGATAGGCGGTGAACAAGTTGCCCAGCGCATGGCCGGTCCCCGCGGATGAGTGCAGGTTGACCAGCGCCGGCCGCCCGGTGACTTGGGCATAGCCATCGGCCATGCCCAGCACCACGGCTTCGTTCAGGCCCAGCACATAGTCAAAGCCATCGGGCAGGGCGCGCAGCATCGGCAATTCGGTGGAACCGGGATTGCCGAACAGTGCGTCCACGCCAAAGTGGCGGAACACTGCAAAAGCTGCATCGCGAACGGTCAGTTTGCCAGAAGTGGTGGGGCTGGCGGGGGCGGCGGCGCTCATCAGGCGGCCCGCTGGGTCAGGGCGGCCTCGTCCGCTTGTGCGCGGCGGGACACTACCAGCATCAGGATCACGATCGGAATCGCCACCACGTTGATCGTCAGCATCGAGGCACGCAAGTTACCCGTTGCATCCGATAGCACCCCCACCACGTAAGGCCCGATGCCCAGGCCCAGAATGGTCGAAACCAGCAGGTACACGCTGGCCGTGATCCCGCGCATCCGCGGCAGCACTTGTTCGTACATGATCGCGTAGAGCGGCGGCAGCCACCCGGTCAACACCACCGAATAGGCCACGAAGCGCCAATAGAACGATGTGGCGTCCCCGGCCCAATAGACCCAGAACGACAGGATCGGTGACAGGCCCATGCAGAACAGCCCCACCCAAGCCCGGCCCACGCCGGGAAAGCGCTGCTGCAGCCAGTCCGAGAACGGCCCCCAGAACAGCGGGCCAAGGATCCCCATGCTGGCCGAAACCAGCCCGAACTGCAGCGCGGTGTCTTTCATCGACAGGCCATAGTATTTCATCAGGAAGCTGGGGTTGAAGCTCATCATTCCGTAGTTCAGCACCGATTGCAGAGCGCCTACCAGCATCACCATGATCAGCGTGGGCGAACGCGTGATGACGCGGAATGCCTGCGCATCGGTGGCGGCCATGTTCTGCATCAGGTTGACGATGACGTATAGGCCGAAGCCGATCACGCTCCACTGCAACAAGTGCGGGCTGATCTGGACAATCCCGAACGCCAGCGGCGGGCGCGGCGATGCGGCGCTGCACAGCGCCACCAGCCCGGCCATCGCCAACACGATTGCCGCCAACGCGGCCAAGTTGAATTGCCAGAACCGGGCCGAAGCGCCCTTGCGGCCTAGCGCGAACAGGTTGAGGCCCGGCACCACTGCGGCCAGCACATCCCAACTGGCGCGAAACGGCGCCGGATCGGGCGGGGTGGAAATGCCGTCCATCGTGCCGCGTTCGGGTTCGCGCAGGAACCACATGAACAGCGCCAGCACAAAGCCCGGCACGGCGGCCACCAAGAACGCGAACTGCCAGCCGCTCAGCCCCAGCGGGGCGGTGCCCGGTGCATAGGCGGCCTGCCACCCGGCTGCGGCCATCCCGCCCAGCACGAGCGATCCGCCCAGCCCCAGTGCAATTGCCGAAGCCAGAATCGCCATCACGAACCCGCGCCGATGCTTGGGCCAATAGTCATAGATCAGCGATGTGCCGGCCGGCTGCGAAGCGGCTTCACCGATCCCCACACCCAGACGCGATACGGCCAGCGTGGCAAACCCGGTGGCGATCCCGCCCAGCGCCGTTGCCGCCGACCAGAACCCGATCGCCAGCGCCAGCAGCTTTGACCGTTTCCAGCCATCCGCCAGCCGCCCCAGCGGTAACGAGAACAGCGCATAGAACAGCGCGAACACGGTGCCATAGAGCAGCCCCATTTCCGCATCGCCAACTTTGAGATCGGCTTTGATCGCGGGCGCCAGGATCGCCAGAACCTGCCGGTCAAGCAGGCTGACGGCGTTGGTCAGGCCGACCAGCAGCAGCGCATAGCGCGCGCCTTTGGGCAGGGCGGTGGGGACTGGCCGGGGCGCGCTCACAGCTTGAACCAGCGTTCCGCGTTGCTTTGGAAGAACTTCTTCTTCTGCGCATCGGTGATCGCCAGATTGTCCATCGCCCGCACTTCATCGGCGACGTATTCGTAAGGGTAATCCATCGCGTACATCACCCGGTCTTCGCCCATCACTTCGATCATCAGCTTGACCGCGGGTTCGAACGGCAGGCCCGAACAGGTGCCAAGGAAGTTGTTGCGCATATAGTGGAACAGATCATGCTTCAGCGGCTTCAGCCGGGCATAACGCTGCGAGCGGACCCCGGCCTGGAACATGTAGTTGGTGCGATAGAGCCAGTAGGGCAGGGCTTCCAGCCCGTGCCCGGCCATGATCTGCAGATCGGGATAACGATCGAACAGCCCGGTCGTGACCAAGCGCAGCAGGTGATAGCTGGTTTCCACGCCAAACCCGAACACCGCGCCGTCCAGCCCGGCATCGATCATCCCGCCCATCATGCTGTCGGGCAGCGTGGCCGGATGGATGTACAGCGGCTGGCCGGTATCGGACAGCGCGCGGAAAATCGGATCGAACTGGGCCTCGTCCAGATAATGGCCTTGGGTGTGGCTGTTGATCTGCACGCCCTTGAACCCCAGATCCTTGGCGCCGCGGCGGATTTCGGCGGCGGACCATTCCGGGTCTTGCGGCGCAACCGCGGTCATGCCGATGAAGCGATCGGGGTGCGCAGCGCAGCGTTCGGCCAGATAATCGTTGGCCCGGCTGGCGATGCCCTTGGCTTCGTTGGTGTCCAGCAGCGGCTGCACACCGGGCGACGTCAGCGCCAGGATCGCTTTGTCGATCCCGGTGGCGTCCATGTGCGCGATCCGCTGATCGCCCAGATCCAGCAGGCGGTCGATGATCTGGGTGGCGCGTTCCGACGGGCTGGTGCCGTAAAAGCCCCAGAGCGAGACCATGCCCTTGTCGGCGGTGCCATCCTTGACCATCCGCAGGAACACATCGACCTGTTCGCGCGTGGCGAAGGCTTCTTCGGTGGCGATGCGCAGGTAGCCGCGATCACCGCCAGTGTTCAGCGCGTGGCCGGTGTTGGGTTCGTTGCTCATGTTCTTCTCCCTATCGTTCGCCCGCGCGGCTTGCGCCGCTGCCGTGGGCAAAGACATGGCGGCCAGTGCGGCGGCCAGTCCCGTATTGACATCGCGCCGGCGCATCAGCCCCTCCGCCTAACCTTCGTGGACGGCTTTGGTGACCATGCAGGCCAACACGCCTTCGATTCCGTCTTCGCTGCCGTGGCCAGACCATTTGACCCCGCCGAATGGCGAATCCGAACCGCCGATCATCGTGGTGTTGATCCCCACCATCCCGGCTTCCAGCTGGCGGCCAAGGCGCTGCTGGCGCTTGGCATCCTGGGTCCATGCATAAGCGGCAAGGCCATAAGGCAGTCGGTTCGCCTCGGCGATCATGGCTTCTTCGCCCGCATAGGGGTTGATCAGCGCGATCGGGCCGAACGGCTCTTCGTTCATGATTTCGGCGGCCAGCGGCACTTCGGACAGCACCGAGGGGGCATAGAAATACCCCTGGTTGGCCCCTTCGAGTGATTTCGGGCGTTCGCCGCCGCAACCCAGCTTGGCGCCGTGGGTAACTGCATCGCGGATCAGACGGTCAATCGCTTCGGGGCGGCGCGGATTGGCCATTGGTCCCATCTGGGTGCCGTCTTCCAGCCCGTTGCCAACCTTGATCGCCTTGGCGCGGGCGATGAAGCCATCGCGAAACGCCCCGAACACGCTTTCTTCGACGATGAAGCGGGTGGGGCTGACGCAGACTTGCCCGGCGTTGCGGTACTTGTGCGGGACAACGGTGTTCAGCACGTGTTCGATATCACTATCGGCGAACACCAGCACCGGGCCATGCCCGCCCAGTTCCATCGTGGTGCGCTGCATGTTTTCGGTGGCCAGACGGGCCAGATGCTTGCCGATCACGGTCGAGCCGGTGAACGACAGCTTGCGGATGATCGGCGAACCCAGCAGGTGACGGCTGACTTCGTCCGGCACGCCATAAACGGCCTGGGCCACTTCCTTGGGCAGCCCGGCATCAAGCAGGCATTGCAGCACCGCCAGCGCCGAGGCAGGCGCTTCTTCGGCGCTTTTCAGGATCACCGAACAGCCTGCCGCGATCGGCGCGCCCAGCTTGCGCCCCGGGTTGCCGATCGGGAAGTTCCACGGCGCGAAAGCGGCAACCGGGCCGACCGGTTCATGCGTGACGGTGGACCGCATCCCCGCCGGGCGCACCAGCGTGCGGCCATAAAGGCGGAACACTTCGCCGGCGTAGAAATTGAACAGGCCGACGTTCATCATCACTTCGATGCGGCTTTCGGCCAGCGGCTTGCCCTGTTCCAGCGTGGCGATGCGGGCAATGTCTTCCTGCCGTTCAACCATCAGGCGCGCCGCGCCCTGCAGCACGGCGGCGCGCTGCTGGGGGGTAGATTCGCGCCAGATGGCAAACCCGCGCTGCGCGGTTTCCAGCGCGCGATCCAGGTCTGCGGCATCCGCCAGCGGCAATTCGCCCAGCGCTTCGCCGGTGGCGGGATTGACCACGGTGTGCGTGCGGCGGGTGCCGCCGGCCACGCGTTCGCCATCAATGACCATGTAAAGCGAGGGGTACTTCATCCAGATAACTCCGCCTGCCCCGCGCCGTGGTAAGGGCCGTACTTCACTTGCCCCCGTGCGCCCGGCTTGTGAAGGCCTTGAATGGCCATCTGGCAAGCTGTGGGCGCACGGGGATAGGGATAACCCGCCGTTACTTCTTGGCGGCGTTTTCGCGGTCGATATCGCCCTGCCAACGTTCGGCCACGATTTCCTTGCCGGTGATCGGGTGCGCGAAGTGGAACGGGGTCAGCTTGTGGGTGGGCCACAGCCAGTGGTTGGGGATCAGTTCGTCCGGGCCGGTCGGGTCGGTGGGATAGGTGACCTTGGGGAAGGGGACG
>JBJOPJ010000027.1:0-21865 GCA_046050825.1 Pseudomonadota bacterium | reverse complement strand
ATTGCGGCTGATCGAGGAAACCCCCGGCCCCGGCATCGTCTATGCCCCCACCCGCCGCAAGGTTGAGGAACTGGCCGAAAAGCTGGCCGCCGCCACCGGGCGGCATGTGCTGCCCTATCACGCCGGGCTTGATCCGGCGGTCCGCGCTGCCAACCAGTCCGCCTTCGTGGCTTCGGAAGACATGGTCATGGTGGCCACCGTTGCGTTCGGCATGGGGATCGACAAGCCGGACGTACGCTTTGTGGCCCATGCCGGCATCCCGAAATCGATCGAGGGATACTATCAGGAAACCGGCCGCGCTGGCCGCGATGGCGATCCCAGCCTGGCCCTAATGCTGTGGGGGGCCGACGATTTCGCGCGGGCACGGATGCGGATCGACGAAGTGGAAGAGCACCGCCGCGCGGGCGAGCGTAGCCGGCTGGACGCGCTGGCCGCGCTGGTTGAAACGGCCGCTTGCCGTCGCGCCATCCTGCTCCGCCATTTCGGGGAAGATCCCCCGCAGACCTGCGGCAATTGCGACAACTGCATCGACAGCCCGGAAGTATTTGATGCAACCACCGTTGCGCAAAAGCTGCTCTCGGCGGTCTATCGCACCGGGCAAAGCTATGGCTTTGGCCATATCGAAAAAGTGCTGATCGGCGCGAGCGACGAACGCATCACCGCGCGCGGGCACGATCAGCTTTCGGTGTTTGGGATCATCGAGCCCGATGAAACCCACCTGCTGCGCCCGTTGGTACGCGCCTTGCAGGCCCGCGGCAGCCTGCTGCCGACCGAACACGGCGGGCTGGCGCTGGGCAGCGATGCCCGGGCGATCCTGAAGGGGGAAGCGGCCGTGTTGATCGCGATCCCACCCCGCCAGGAACGCACCCGCAAGGGCAAGCGCGGCAGCGGCGCGGATCGCGGCGGGATCAATCCCGTGGGCGATCCGCTGTTCGAGGCCCTGCGCGCGCTGCGCCGCGAAATCGCACTGGAAGCGGGCGTGCCGCCTTATGTGGTGTTCCACGATTCCACCTTGCGCGAACTGGCCACGGCGCGCCCCCAATCGCTAAGCGAAATGGGCGAGATCGCCGGGATCGGCGCACGGAAACTGGAAGCGCACGGCGATGCCTTCCTTGCCATTATCCGACAGCACTGAAACACTGCGCCAGTCTGTGGATCGGAAACGCCGCGCGATGAATGAAATCAAGAGCAAGACGCCCTCTTCGGACAAGGCGTGGTTTGCGCCCAAGGCGTTCGGCTATGGCGCGGGCATGCCCATTGCTTGGCAAGGCTGGGCCATGCTGGGGCTGCACGCCGTGCTAATCGGTCTTGCCGCAGCCGCGCAGCACTATACCCATACCGCGCGGTTGCCGTGGATCATCGGCGCTGCACTACTACCGATGCCAATCTATGCCGCGAAAACGCGCGGCGGCTGGAAGTGGCGCTGGGGCAAGGAATAAGCCCGCCACGCAGGCCCCCAAACTTACTTCAGCCCGACCCTACGTCAGGATATGCCCGGTCCGCTCGCGCTTGGTCGCCAGATAGCGGGCGTTGTGCGGATTGGCCGGCAGCTGATGCGGGACGCGCTCGGCCACGTTGACCCCGGCGGCCCGCAGCGCATCCACTTTGGCGGGATTGTTGGTCATCAGCCGGATGGCGCCCACGCCCAACAGCGCCAGCATCCGCGCGGCAACCGGAAAATCGCGCGCTTCGGTGGGCAGCCCCAGGCGGTTGTTCGCATCAACCGTATCGAACCCCTGATCCTGCAGGCGATAGGCCCGCAGCTTGTTGATCAGGCCAATCCCGCGCCCTTCCTGCCGCAAGTAGAGCAGCACGCCCCATCCACCCTGTCCGGCTTCATCCGCCATCGCCCGCAACGCGGCATCAAGCTGCGGCCCGCAATCGCATTTCAGGCTGCCCAGAATATCGCCGGTCAGGCATTCGGAATGGAGCCGGACCAGCGGCGCGCGATCGCTGGCCTGCTGGCCGATCACCAGCGCCACGTGTTCGCGCAAGTCATCGGCCGAACGAAACGCCACGATCTGCGCATCCTCGGCCGCAGCCACGGGCAATTGCGCCCGCGTGGCGATGACCAGGCTCGCGCTGTCCTTCCAGGCCGCCAGATCTGCGGCGGCCACATCCTGCACTTCGCAAGTCGGCGTGGGATCAACCAGAAACGCCGGCAGGATCCCGGCCAAACGGGCCAGTTCCATCGCCGTGCTGGCCGCTTCGCCCCACGCCAGCGCCTCGGCCAGAAAGGGGCCTTTCATCGGGTAAGCCAGATCCAGCGCGGGATCGGCCAGCGCCTGCGCGGTGGCAAGATCAAACGGTTCTGCCCCGCGGATCAATACCGGGGCTTCAGGCACGGCGGCATCGCGCTGGTTCGCCAACTTCAGCGTGACCGCGCGTGCGGCCGAGATCAGCAACTGGCGCGCGGCGGCTTGCGTGCCAAACCCGGTTTCGGCCGGCAGCAGCACCGGCCCGCCGGCCACCCGCACCGCCCAGCCGTGACGCAGCGCATCAATCGCAAGCGCAATCCGGCGGGCCGGGCTGGTCACAGCGCGAATTCCGTAATCAGCGGGACATGATCGGACGGCTGTTCCCACCGCCGCGTTTCCTCGATGATCCGATGCCCGGTGGCTTGCGCGGCCAAGGCTGGTGATGCCCACATATGATCCAGCCGCCGCCCCTGATCCTTGTCGCGCCAGTACGACCGATAGGACCACCATGAATAATTGCGCTGCGGCGCGGGGATGAACTGCCGGCCCAGATCGACCCAGCCATGCGCGTCGCGAAACCGGCCCAGCGTTTCAACTTCGATCGGGGTGTGGCTGACCACTTTCAGCAGCGCCTTGTGATCGTAAACGTCGCAATCCAGCGGGGCGATGTTGAAATCACCCACGATCAGCGTGGGGGCATCGACCTGCTTGGCCCAGCCCGTCATCCGTTCAAGAAAGTCCAGCTTCTGGCCAAACTTGGGATTGGCATCGCGGTCAGGAATGTCGCCGCCTGCGGGGATGTAGACGTTTTCCAGCACCATGCCCTGCCCGGCGCCCAGCAGCTCTACCCCGACGTGCCGCGCCTCGCCGTTGGCCTGCCAGTCGTTTCGGGAAACTTCGCGCAGCGGAATGCGGCTGACCGTGGCCACACCGTGATAGCCCTTCTGCCCATGCACGGCGCGGTGGGTATAGCCGAGCGCTTCGAACACCGCGTGGGGGAAATGTTTCTCTTCGGTCTTGATCTCTTGCAGGCACAGCACATCGGGCGCTTCCTGCGTCAGGAAACGCGCCACCTGATCGGCGCGCAAGCGAACGGAATTGATGTTCCACGTAGCGATAGAAACCATGGTCACGGCTTTAGAGTGCTTTTGCGCCGCCGCAACACCCGGTAGCGCAGCCAGCCGAGATTCGATTCGATTTGGACCGGCCGGGCCAGGCGGTACAGGGCGGGGCCGGGCCGTTCGCAAGGACACCGTCGGGCAACAAGAAAGCCCTCGGTCCGGGGGCATTGGACCGAGGGCTCCTGTGTGCGTTCGTCACGCTTGACGGCCGACCGATCGGGAGGCTTGGGCAACAGGGGGGAAACCCGCCTCAGGTCATGCCGTCGATGACAGTATTATCGGCTTCCGGCTTTCTGGCCCATGAACAATCTGAACGGGTTTGGCGCAATTTGTCGCAACATCGACACAGCCCGCGACAAACCGTTCGCCATCATCGACGAGTGGCGCTGCGCGGATCGTTAAAGCGAAAGGCGTTATCGGCCACGGCAACGCCGTATTGGTGATTCGTCAGAGTTACGCGGGTGCGGGTGTTTTGCGAATCGAGCGCGGCCCAGCTGGTCAGCTCGAACCCGCCGGGCGCAGCCGGCTTGCGTACAAACACCAGCGTAATCACTCCGTATTCGGGATGCTTGCCATCGCGCACTTCAATCGCAACCAGATTGGCGCTGCCCGCAGGCACCAGCTTGCCGTATTTCGCAACGTCGCGGGTGGGGTCAAGCAGTGCGCCCAGCGGGCTGTTCTTGATCGGCCAGCGTTGCACCTGGCGCACCTGATAATCGACGAAGGTCAGCGCGCTGCCATCCGACACGATCAGGAACGGCACCCCCGATTCGTACTGAAAGCGAATCCGGCCGGGGCGCTTCATCGTCATCACCCCGCGCAGTTGCCTGCCGTTGCGATCGGTCTGGATGAAATCGGCCCGCAGCGTGGAAATGCCGCGCAGCGCGGCAATCGCCCCCGACATGTCGTCGCCAGTCGATTCGGCCGCTGGCGCTGCGAAAGTTGCCGTTGCGGAAACGACAAGCGCCGCCGAAATGGCGGCACTTGCAAGCGATCGGGTAAGGAAATGCATCGGGTTCATGCGCGCTGAACTAGCAGCCCGGCTTGAACTCGCAATGAACCTTACTTGATCTTGGCTTCCTTGAATTCGACGTGCTTGCGCACGACCGGGTCGTACTTGCGGAAGCTCATCTTTTCGGTGGTGTTGCGCGGGTTCTTCTTCGTCACGTAGAAGAAGCCGGTGTCGGCGGTCGAGACCAGACGGATCTTGACGGTTGCGGGCTTCGCCATGGCGGTTTCCTGTAACTTTCCGATTCGGCCCGAAAGCCGTGCAAAAACTGGTAGGGCGGCACGTCAGGCCGCCCCTCAAGGCCCGCGCCAATGCGTCAGCCGGGGGGCAAAGTCAAGGAAAAGCATCCGGCCCGCGCCAATCAAACCGCGGCAGATGATTGCCCGTCCCACCTGCTGGTGGTATAGTTGCAATCGTAACTATGACAATTGCGCCACCCTTGATCGATCCCGACTTTGCCCAGCTGCCCGAACCGGATGCGGCGGTCTTCACCGCCCCGTTGCAACGCCCGGCCCAGCTTGGCGCAGACTGGCTGGAACCCGCCCAGCGCAGCTATTCCTTGGCCGAGCATCGCGTCTGGGACGATCTCTACGCGCGGCAGATGCAGCTTTTGCCGGGCCGCGCGGCCAGCACCTTCATCGCCGGGTTGCAGCAGCTTGACCTTGGCCGCGGCGGCGTGCCCGAATTCGCACGCCTTTCGGCAGAATTGGGCCGCCTGACGGGGTGGAGCGTGGTCCCGGTGCCGATGCTGATTCCCGACCACGTGTTCTTCTGGCACTTGGCCAACCGGCGCTTCCCGGCCGGAAACTTCATCCGCACCCGCGCCTGCTTCGATTACATTGAAGAACCGGACGTATTCCACGATGTGTTCGGCCACGTGCCGATGCTGGCCGATCCGACATATGCGGATTACATGCAGGCCTATGGCCGGGCCGGATGGAAGGCGATGCGCTATAATCGCCTGAAGGCACTGGGTGCGCTCTACTGGTACACGGTCGAATTCGGGCTGGTTCAGGAAGCTGACGGCCTGCGAGCCTATGGCGCGGGGATCCTGTCCGGGCCGGCCGAAGCGGTCTTCAGCCTTGCCGGCGAATCACCCAACCGGATCATGCTGAACGTCGATCGGGTCATGCGGACAGACTATGTGATCGACGACCTGCAACCGACCTATTTCGTGATCGAAAGCTTTGCCGACCTTTATCATCAAACGGTCGAACGCGATTTTGATCGGCTCTACCGCTCGCTCCCGCCCGGCTTCACTTACGCCAACAGCGCGGTGATCGACATTGACGATTTGCTGCACCGGGGCACGCAGGAATACGCCCTGCGCGGTGGTCGCAATTCCGGTGCGCAGCCGGTCTAACCTTCAAATCAGCGCGACAGCAGGAACACGGCCAGCGCCCCTGCGGCAATGCGATACCACGCGAACGGCGCAAAGCCGGAACGGCTGACATAGGCAACGAAGGCCTTGATCACGGCCAGCGCCACCACGAAGGCCACGATAAAGCCAATCGCGATTTCGCCCCAGCCAACCGGGCCGCTGCCCGCCGCCATGGCGGCGCGATTGTCCCACAGTTCCAGCGTGGATGCCCCCAGCATGGTGGGAATCGCTAGGAAAAAGCTGAATTCGGCGGCCGTGCGCCGATCGATGCCCATCGCCAGCGCGCCCATGATCGTTGCTCCCGAACGGCTGACGCCCGGGATCATCGCCAAGCACTGCAACACGCCCACGCCCAGCGCCTGGCGCATCGGCAGTTGCCCCAGCCCCAGATAATCGCCGGTACGCGCCACGCGCTCGATCCCGAGGATGGCCAAGCCGCCCACGATCAATGCCCAGGCCACCACCATCGGGCTGCCCAGCAGCACGTGGATCTGGTCCTTGAACAGCAGCCCCAGCACCACCGCTGGAATGAAGGCCAGCAGCAAGTTGGCCACGAACCGGATCGACAGCGGTTCCAGCCGCAACAGGCCCAGCCCCACGGCCCAGAACGTGCGCCAATACTGCACCACCACAGCCAGGATCGCGCCAAGCTGGATCACCACGTTGAACACCGCCCAGGTCTGGGCATCGTAACCGAAGATTTCCGACGCCAGAATCAGGTGCCCGGTCGATGACACGGGAATGAATTCGGTCAGCCCTTCGACGATCCCCAGCAGGATCGCGGTAATCGTCAGGTCCATCAGGCGGCCTCCACCGGGCTATCGAACTGAAGCGCGGCCAGCCGGGAATAAAGCCCGCCAGCCCGGCTAAGATCATCGTGCGTGCCGGTTTCGACAATCCGGCCCCGGTCCATCACCACGATCCGATCGGCCGCGCGCACGGTGGCCAGGCGGTGGGCGATGACCAGCGTGGTGCGCCCCTGCATCAAGCGTTCAAGCGCATCTTGCACCAGCCGTTCGCTTTCCGCGTCCAGCGCACTGGTCGCTTCGTCCAGCAGCAGGATCGGCGCATTGCGCAACACCGCCCGGGCGATTGAAACGCGCTGGCGTTGCCCGCCAGACAGGCGTGCGCCGCTTTCGCCCAGGAACGTGTCGAGGCCATCGGGCAGCTCGCGCAGGAATGCTTCGGCATTGGCGGCGCGCGCGGCTTCCCAAATTTCCTCGTCGCTGGCGGCCCAGTTGCCGTAGCGCAAGTTATCGCGGGCATTGGCGGCAAACAGCACGCCCTCTTGCGGGACCAGCGCCATGCGGCGGCGGATTTCGGACGGATCAACCGACGTCAGCGGGACACCATCGAGCTTGATCGTGCCCGATTGCGGATCGTAAAACCGCTCGGCCAGCTGGAACAGGGTGGACTTGCCGGCACCCGATGGGCCGACGATCGCCACCGTTTCACCCGGCTCCACCGTAAGCGAAAAATCGGCCAGCGCGGCTGTCTCCAGCCGGGTCGGGTAACGGAAGTTGATCGCTTCGAACGACAGCTTGCCGCGCGCTGGGCTGGGCAGCGCCAGCGGGCGGGCGGGCGCCGCAATCGCGGGCCGTTCGTTCAGCAGTTCGTTGAGCCGGCTGGCCGCCCCGGCACCGCGCAGCAGATCGCCGTACACTTCAGCCAAGGCGCCAAACGCGCCGGCCACGATCCCGCCGGCCAGCACGAAGCTGGCAATGGTGCCGCCGCTAACCGAACCATCGGCCACGCTCAGCGCGCCTTCCCACATCAGCATCACGATCCCGCCCATGACGAGGATGATCACCACCGACGTCATGACCGAACGGATCAGGATGCGCCGCCGGGCCGTGGCAAACGTGCTTTCGACAAAGCCCGAAAACACCTCGCGTTCATGCTCTTCCTGGTTGAAGGCCTGCACCACGCGCATCGCGCCCAGCACTTCGGCGGTGCGCGCGCCGATATCCGCCACCCGATCCTGGCTGGTGCGCGAAACATTGCGCAGCCGCCGCCCGAACCAGACGATCGGCACGATCACCAGCGGGATGCCCAGCACCAGAAAGGCGGTCAGCCGGGGGGCCAGATAGAACAGATAGGCGACCCCGCCGACCGCGGTAATGGCATTGCGCAGCGCCACCGAAACCGTGGTTCCCACGACCTGTTCGATGATCGCGGTATCCGATGTCATGCGCGAGGATATTTCCTTCGGGCTGTTCGATTCAAAAAAGCTGGGAGGCAGCCGCAGCAGGTTCGACTGCACTTTGTAGCGCAAATCGCCGACCACGCGTTCACCCAGCCAGCTGACGAAATAGAACCGCACCGCGGTGGCCAGCCCCAGCACCCCAACGATCATCAGCAAATAGCGGAACGAGTGGTTGATCACGTCCACGCTGGCTCCCGACCCGAACGCATCGTCCACGATCACTTTGAACCGCGCCGGAATGGCGATGGTCGCGGTTGAAGTGGTGACCAGCGCCAACAGCGCGATTGCCACTTGCCGGGGATACTGGGCGGTCTGGCGCCAGATCATCCGCAGCGGGCCAAGGCTGCGAGCGGGTGCAGGATCCTGAGAGGTGACTTCAGGCTGTTGCGCTGGTTCAGCGCTGGCGGGGGCAGAGCTCATGGCGCAGCGCCCTAGCACAGGCTGCGCCCCGCGTAAGTGGCAAATACGCACCCGTTGTGCGGTGCGGCGTTAAATTGTGCATTGCACAATATTGCAATCGGAGTCACCATGGCTCGAATAAGAGCGACCTGACCCGGTCACAAACCCGGCCACAGCCGGAACGCAGGGAACCATTGCCGTGCTTTACACCGCTTACGAACTGCAGCGTTCATGGCTTAACGCCGCCAGCACTTGGGCATCGCTTGGCGCGCAGGCGCTGAATAACCCGCAGTTTCCGATGGGCTACACCGGCATGGCGCCGGTGATGGCATCGGCGCTGGAAGTGTTCGCGCACGCGTCTGCGCCTTATGGCAAGCCGGCCTTCGATATCGAAACCGTCAGCGTGGATGGCCGGGAATACCCAGTTACTGAAGCGATCGTGGTCCATCGCCCGTTTGGCAACCTGCTGCGCTTCACCCACCCCGGCCTGCCCGAAAACGCCCCACGGCTGCTGATCGTGGCGCCGATGAGCGGCCATTTCGCCACCCTGCTGCGCGGCACCGTGGCCCGGATGATCGAACGCTGCGAAGTGTACATCACCGATTGGGCAGACGCCAAGACGGTCCCCTTGGCAGAGGGCGATTTCGATCTGGACGATTACATCGATCACGTGATCGGCTTTCTCGAACATATCGGACCCGGGGCGCATGTGCTGGCGGTGTGCCAGCCGTCGGTGCCGGTGCTGGCCGCAACCGCGCTGCTGGGCGAACAAAAACACCCTTGCCGCCCGCTGACGCTGACCATGATGGGCGGGCCGATCGACACCCGCGAAGCGCCCACTTCGGTCAACGACCTGGCGATGCAGCGGCCAATCGAATGGTTCCGCCACACCGTCATCGCCACGGTGCCGCTGCAATATCCGGGGGCGGGCCGGCAGGTCTATCCCGGCTTCCTGCAGCTGGCCGGGTTCATGAGCATGAATCTGGGCAACCACATGCTGAGCCATTACCACATGTTCAAGCACCTGGTGGACGGCGATGGCGAAAGCGCCGAGGCAACCAAGGCCTTCTACGACGAATACCGCTCGGTCTGCGATATGAACGCGGCCTATTACCTGCAAACGGTAGAGCAGGTGTTCCAGAAGCACGCGCTGCCCAAGGGCGAATTCATGCATCGTGGCAAGCGGGTCGATCTGCAGCAGATTACCGATACGGCGATCCTTGCCGTAGAGGGCGAGCGCGACGACATTTCCGGCGTTGGCCAGACCAAGGCCGCGCTCAAGCTGACCACGAACCTGCCTGAAAAGAAGAAGCAATACCTGCTCGTGCCCGAAGTTGGCCATTACGGCATCTTCAACGGCGGCAAGTGGCGCGATCTGATTGCCCCGGCAGTGGAACGCTGGATCGGCCAGCACGATCGGACAAAGCTGAAAGTGGTAGCGTAAGCTAGCGGCGATCGAGATCGGGGTCGAGTTCGAGCCCGGGATCAAGCTGCACCCCAAAACTGTTCAGCAACATCGATACCTGCGTGTATTGGCCCACGGTATAGACCAGGTCCATACGCCCGCGATCGCCCAACGGCGCCAGCGCGGCCCAGGTGGCCCCGGTGATGCAGTGATCCCGCACCAGTTCATCGCAGGCGCCCAGAATGGCGCGATCGAGCGCGTCCCACGTGGGCGCATCGCCGCCACGCTTGACTGCGTCGATTTCCGCGGCGGTAATGCCCGCTTCCCGCCCGATGATCCGGTGCTGCGCCCATTCATAGCCCGCGCCGCACAGGAACCCGACCCGCAGGATAGCAAGCTCGCGCTGACGGGGGCTGAGGGTGTTCCGGGGCGAGAGGACATAATTGCCCCACGCCAGAAACGCGGCCAGCGCATCCGGAGTGCGCGCCAGCGTGCGAAAGATATTGAAGCCGCGCGCCCGTTCGGGAAGCGCGGCCAATGCGGCCCGCGCCGCCGGATCGAGTTCCGCCTCGCCGAGGGGTTCGATCCGGGGCGCGGGCAAACGCATCAGAGTACTTCGAACAGGCCGGCAGCGCCCATGCCGCCGCCCACGCACATCGTGACGACGACATACTTCGCGCCGCGACGCTTGCCTTCCAGCAAGGCGTGCATGGTGCAGCGCGCGCCGGTCATGCCATAGGGGTGCCCGATCGAGATCGAGCCGCCGTTGACGTTGAGCAGGTCATCGGGAATGCCCAGCTTGTCACGGCAGTACAGCACCTGCACCGCGAACGCCTCGTTCAGTTCCCATACGCCGACGTCTTCCATCTTCACGCCAAACCGGTTGAGCAGCTTGGGGATCGCATAGACCGGGCCAATGCCCATTTCATCGGGCTCGGTTCCGGCCACGGCCATGCCGACATAGCGGCCCAGCGGGGCAAGGCCCTTCTTGGCGGCCAGCGCGGCTTCCATCACCACCACGGCGGCCGAACCGTCCGATAGCTGGCTGGCGTTGCCGGCAGACACGATGCCATCGGGCAGCACCGAACCGAGCGACTTCAGGCCTTCCAGCGTGGTTTCGGGGCGGTTGCCCTCGTCCTTGGTCAGCGTCACGTCTTTCATCGTGACTTCGCCGGTTTCCTTGTTGGTCACCGCCATGGTGGCCGAACAGGCGACGATTTCATCGGCAAACTTGCCCGCGGCCTGCGCCGCGGCTGTGCGCTGCTGCGATTGCAAGGCATATTCATCGCACGCATCGCGGCCAATGCCATAACGCTGGCCGACGATTTCCGCGGTCTGCAGCATCGGCATGTAGATCGCCTTGTGCATCGCCATCAGGCTGGGATCGGGCATGACCCGCATATCCTTGGTCTGCACCAGGCTGATCGAATCCTGCCCGCCGGCGGCAACCACGTCCATCCGGTCCAGCACCACCTGCTTGGATGCGGTGGCGATGCTCATCAGGCCGGACGAGCACTGACGATCCATCGACATGGCCGAAACCGTCACCGGCAGCCCGGCCTTCAGCGCGACCTGGCGGCCGATGTTGCCGGCTTGTGTGCCCTGCTGGAGCGCCGCGCCCCACACGACGTCGTCAACTTCGCCGCCTTCGATCCCGGCACGCTCGATCGCGGCCTTCAGCGAAAGCGCACCCAGCGAAGCGCCGGGGGTGGCATTGAATGCACCGCGATAAGCCCGACCAATCGGGGTGCGGGCGGCGGCAACGATAACTGCATCACGCATAGTCAATTCCTTGGTTTTAAACGACTGAAGCTGTCCCGGGGAGGAAGCACAATCAGACGTAGAACAACGTGATCCATTCGCAGATCAGAGCAGGCTTGTCTTCGCCTTCGATCTCGATCGTGATCTCGTTGGTCTGCTGCCACTGGCCAGGACGTTTTTCGACCAGTTCGAGCAGTTTGGTGTGAGCGCGCACGCGCTTGCCCGACCGCACGGGCGAGAGGAAGCGAGTCTTGTTGCCGCCATAGTTGACGCCCATCTTGACCCCATCGACGCGCGCGCCTTCGGTCATGGTGCCCAGCGCCGGGATCAGCGACAAGGTCAGGAAGCCGTGGGCAATCGTCCCGCCGAACGGGGTATGCTTGGCCTTTTCCGCATCGAGGTGGATGAACTGAAAGTCACCGGTGGCTTCGGCAAACTGGTTGATGCGGTCCTGGCTGACTTCAAGCCAATCCGAAACGCCAATCACCTGGCCGGTCTTGGCTGCGAGTTCCTGCGGGGTCATGTGCCTCTCCTTAGCGGGTATTCCAAGCGACCTTCATGGCCCAAGCGAAGGCGGTGCGCAACGCAGGCGACGCCGCCGCTACGGCAACCAACGCCTGCGGATCGATCAGCCGGCGCGAATCGCTTAACCGCCAGCGCCGCCGCCCGGTCTGCCAAGCCCCTCTGCCAAGCCCCCCTCTGCTGAAATCGCGCCGCCATCGCAAGCGCGCCACGATGGGGCCAGCGGCGCGCATCGTTATCACATTGTTTACCAACGCCTGTTAGCCAAATCAGCCAATTGTTGCGCCTGCGCAGCGGCCGATCCGCCAGCGGGGAACAACCCAATCCATCGACGAAAGAGTGCGCTCCGTGGCCCAGCCAAAACGCAAACCGTCCCGCCGCCAGCCAGCCCGCAGCAGGCCGATTTCCGAACACCCGCGGTTCGCAGCGGCGGTGGCGCTATGGTTCGCGGCCCTGTTCGGCCTTGGCAGTCTGGCAGTGCGGCCGGCGCTGGTTGAAGCGCTGGTGCTGCGCAACCGCATCGACCTGCTGATTCCACCTGCCGCACCGCCGCTGGGGCTTGGCGCCCGGATCGTGATCGCGTTGCTCATGACGGCCTTGGGTGTGCTGGTCGGCCTAAGCGCGGCGCGGCGCCTTGGCGCACCACCGCGCGCAACCAGGCAAAGCGGAGATGGCGGGCAAGCCGGGAATGGCGAACGGGTCCGTGGCGCGGGCAGCACCCCGACCCGCGCGCCAGCGACGCAGCCGGCGCGCGCCGCAACAATCGAACACGACGCCACTTATCTGCCATGGGAGGCGGCCCCCTTACCCGGCAGCCGCGCCCAGATACTGGACATTGCCGGCATGGACCTGGATGACGCCGACAGCATTACCGAACCGCCGCACGATCCGGGCACGTTCGGCACAGCCGCCGAACGTGCCGCACCAATTCCGCCTGCCACCGCGCCAATCCAGCCCCGGCAGATTTTCGGCATGCTGCCCGGCGAGGACATGGTCGCCCCGCCGGCGCAGTTTTTCAGCCCGGCCCCAGCGATAGCGGCCCCGATGGCGGGCACTGCGCCGGACCAACCGGCCCAGCCGATCGAGCCAATCCAGCCGGTAGTGGTCTTCCCCGGGCAACTTGACCACAGCCAAGCCCCGCACGGCAGCCCGCCCCGCACGCCTGACCATCAGACCGAAGCAACCGGCATGCGGGCCGGACGATCCGGCACCGAACACGCCCTGCGCACCGCGCTGGCCAACCTGCAAAGAATTGGTGGAACGGCCTGATCGGCTTTGGCCCGAACCGCCTGATCGGCTTTTACGCGAACCGGTTGAAATGCTATTCAAGGCTGCGCTTGGCCCTGCCCAAGCGTTTCTTGGCCGTTTCGCAGTTGCAAAAACAGCTTCCTGTCGTCATTGGAAACCCTCGCGCAACTTTTGCTGCTTTTTGCGGCGGGGATGTTTGCGCTTAATTGCCGGAAATCCGCCATTTACGCGCTTCGGCGGGCGAATCAGGTTTTCCGGCCAGAGACAGGATGGGTTTATCGATGGGTTTTCCGGCGCCCCAGGGCCTTTATGATCCGCGTAATGAACACGACGCTTGCGGCGTGGGCTTTGTCGCCCACATCAAGGGCGCCAAAAGCCATGCGATCATTAGCCAGGCTCTGGAGATTCTGAAAAACATTGACCACCGCGGCGCGGTGGGGGCCGACCCCTTGCTGGGCGATGGCGCCGGGATCCTGATCCAGACGCCGGACGCGCTGTTCCGCAAGTGGGCCGACAAGGAAGGCCTGAAGCTGCCGCAGCCGGGCGATTACGCCGTGGCCATGTGCTTCCTGCCGCAAGACGAAGCCGCCCGTGAATTCGTGATCGGCACGCTGGAAAAGTTCATCGCCAAGGAAGGCCAGCGCCTGATCGGCTGGCGCGATGTTCCGGTAACCACCAAGGGCCTGGGCAAGGCCGTGCTCGAATCGATGCCGGTGATCCGCCAGTGCTTTGTCGCGCGCGGCGAAAACTGCCCCGATCAGGACGCCTTCGAACGCAAGATCCTGGCGATCCGCAAGCAGACCCAGAACCCGCTGGCGGCGCTGGCTGAAAAGCATGGCCTGCCCGGCCTGACCGAACTGTACGTCCCCAGCTTCTCGACCCGCACCGTGGTTTACAAGGGGCTGCTGCTGGCCACGCAAGTCGGCAGCTTCTACGATGATCTGCGCAACCCGGACTGCGTTTCGGCGCTGG
The DNA here is from genome assembly GCA_046050825.1 of Pseudomonadota bacterium. GTDB lineage: Bacteria > Pseudomonadota > Alphaproteobacteria > Sphingomonadales > Sphingomonadaceae > Novosphingobium. Next base: position 7,643 of record JBJOPJ010000027.1, on the reverse strand, counting down.
GCCTGGTTCACCAGCGCTTTTCGACCAACACTTTCCCCAGCTGGCGGCTGGCGCACCCCTATCGGTTCATCGCCCACAACGGCGAAATCAACACCGTGCGCGGCAACGTCAACTGGATGAACGCCCGCCGCCGCACGATGGAAAGCGAACTGCTGGGCGCCGACCTTGACAAGATGTGGCCGCTGATCCCGCACGGCCAATCGGATACCGCCTGCCTCGACAACGCGCTCGAACTGCTGCTGGCGGGCGGTTACAGCCTGGCCCACGCGGTGATGATGCTGATCCCCGAAGCCTGGGCCGGCAATCCGCTGATGGATGCCAAGCGCCGCGCATTTTACGAATACCACGCCGCGCTGATGGAACCGTGGGATGGCCCCGCCGCCGTAGCCTTTACCGATGGCCGCCAGATCGGCGCCACGCTGGATCGCAACGGCCTGCGCCCCGCGCGCTTCCTGGTCACCGATGATGATCTGGTGGTCATGGCGTCCGAAAGCGGCGTCTTGCCGATCAAGGAAGAAAACATCGTCCGCAAGTGGCGCCTCCAGCCCGGCAAGATGCTGCTGATCGATTTCGATCAGGGCCGCATCATCGAGGACGAGGAACTGAAGGCCCAGCTGGCCGCCGAAGCGCCCTACGAAAACTGGCTGGAGCATACCCAGTACAAGCTCAAGGACCTCGAAGTGGTCGAGCCGGAGCTGGCGCAGCTGGCGGTGGAAACCACCAGCCTGCTCGATCGCCAGCAAGCGTTCGGCTATACGCAGGAAGACGTCACCAAGTTCCTCGAACCGATGGCCGCCAAGGGCGATGACCCGATCGGTTCGATGGGCACCGACACGCCGATCGCGGTGCTGTCCAGCCGCTCGCGCCTGCTCTACGATTACTTCAAGCAGAACTTCGCGCAGGTCACCAACCCGCCGATCGACCCGATCCGCGAAGAACTGGTGATGAGCCTGGTGTCGATGATCGGCCCGCGCCCCAACCTGCTGGGCCGCGATGCTGGCACGCACAAGCGCCTTGAAGTTGACCAGCCGATCCTGACCAACGACGAAGTGGCCAAGATCCGTTCGGTCGAAGCTGCGCTGGACGGGGCGTTCCGCACCGAAACCATCGACATCACCTGGGATGCCAAGGCCGGGGCCGCCGGGCTTGAAATGGCGCTCAAGGAAATGTGCTGGGCCGCCACCGAAGCGGTGCTGCAGGACAAGAACATCCTGATCCTGTCCGACCGCGCGCAAAGCCCGGATCGCATCGCCATGCCGGCGCTGCTGGCCACCGCCGCCGTCCACCAGCACCTGGTCCGTCAGGGCCTGCGCATGCAGACCGGGCTGGTCGTCGAAACCGGCGAAGCGCGCGAAGTGCATCACTTCTGCGTGCTGGCGGGTTACGGCGCCGAAGCGATCAACCCCTATGTCGCCTTCGAAACGCTTGAAGCGATCCGGGTGAAGAAGGACCTGCCGCTTACCGCCAAGGACGTTCAGAAGAACTATATCAAGGCGGTCGGCAAGGGCATCCTGAAGGTCATGTCCAAGATGGGCATCTCGACCTATCAATCCTATTGCGGCGCGCAGATCTTTGACGCGATCGGCCTGTCGAGCGCGTTCATCGAACAGTACTTCACCGGCACCGCCACCACGATCGAAGGCGTTGGCCTGACGGAAATCGCCGAAGAAACCGTGCGCCGCCACGCCGCGGCCTATGGCGATAACCCGATCTACAAGAACATGCTCGACGTGGGCGGGATGTATGGCCTGCGCCTGCGCGGCGAAGAACACGCCTGGACCGCGCAGAACATCGCCGCGCTGCAGCACGCGGTGCGCGGCAACGTGCCGGAAAAGTACAAGGAATTCGCCCAGACCATCAACGACCAGTCCAGCCGGATGCTGACCATCCGCGGTCTGATCGATCTGAAGCAGGCATCTGCCCCGCTCGACATCAGCGAAGTTGAACCGGCCAGCGAAATCGTCAAGCGGTTCGCCACCGGCGCGATGAGCTATGGCTCGATCAGCTGGGAAGCGCACACCACGCTGGCGCTGGCGATGAACCGGATCGGCGGCAAGTCGAACACTGGCGAAGGCGGCGAAGACCCGGCGCGCTTCACCCCGCTGGCCAATGGCGATACGATGCGTTCGTCGATCAAGCAGGTGGCTTCGGGCCGGTTCGGCGTGACCACCGAATACCTCGTCAACGCCGATGACATCCAGATCAAGATGGCCCAGGGCGCCAAGCCCGGCGAAGGCGGCCAGCTGCCGGGTGACAAAGTTGACAAGACCATCGGCAAGACCCGCCATTCAACCCCCGGCGTCGGCCTGATTTCGCCCCCGCCGCACCATGACATCTACTCGATCGAGGATCTGGCCCAGCTGATCCACGATCTGAAGAACGTCAACACCGGCGCGCGGATCTCGGTCAAGCTGGTGTCCGAAGTTGGCGTCGGCACGGTTGCCGCGGGCGTTTCCAAGGCCCGCGCCGATCACGTGACGATCTCTGGCTACGAAGGCGGCACCGGGGCTTCGCCGCTCACTTCGCTGACCCATGCCGGCAGCCCGTGGGAAATCGGCCTGGCCGAAACCCAGCAGACGCTGATCCTCAATAACTTGCGCAGCCGCATCTGCGTGCAGGCCGATGGCGGCCTGCGCACGGGCCGCGACGTGGCGATCGCCGCGCTGCTGGGCGCCGATGAATTCGGCTTTGCCACCGCACCGCTGATCGCCGCCGGGTGCATCATGATGCGCAAGTGCCACCTGAACACCTGCCCGGTCGGCGTGGCCACGCAAGACCCGGTGCTGCGCGCGCGCTTCACCGGCCAGCCCGAGCACGTGATCAACTACTTCTTCTTCGTGGCCGAAGAACTGCGCGCGATCATGGCCGAAATGGGCTTCCGCACGATCGCCGAAATGGTTGGCCGAGTTGATCGCATGGATACCCGCCAGGCAATCGATCACTGGAAGGCGCAAGGCATCGACCTGAGCCGCATCCTCTATCAGGCCCCGCTGGGCGACAGCCCTTCGCTGGGCTGGTCGGGCCGACAGGATCATGAACTGGGCAAGGCGCTGGACAACGACCTGATCGCTGCCGCCGCCGATGCGCTGGACAACAAGCAGCCGGTGGTGATCGAACGCAAGGTCATCAACGTCAATCGCACGGTGGGCGCGATGCTTTCGGGCGAAGTGGCACGGCGCTATGGCCATGCCGGCTTGCCCGACAACACGATCGCCATCCGCCTGACCGGCACCGCCGGGCAAAGCTTTGGCGCGTGGCTGGCCCACGGCGTGTCGCTGGAACTGACCGGCGATGGCAACGACTATGTCGGCAAGGGCCTGTCAGGCGGCCGCGTGATCGTGCGCCAACCCGCCGGCGTCAACCGCGAGCCGACCGAGAACATCATCGTCGGCAACACCGTGCTGTATGGCGCGATTGCCGGCGAAGCCTATCTGGGCGGGGTGGCCGGGGAACGCTTTGCCGTGCGCAATTCGGGTGCGGTCGCGGTGGTCGAAGGCACCGGCGACCATGGCTGCGAATACATGACCGGCGGGGTCGTGTGCGTGCTGGGCAAGACCGGCCGCAACTTTGCCGCGGGCATGTCGGGCGGGATCGCCTATGTCTATGATCCGGACGGCCAGTTCGACAAGCTGTGCAACCCGGCGCAGGTAGACCTGATCCCGCTGACCGCCGCGCGCGACGAGGACGATGGCGCAGGCCGTCCGCAGCAGCGCACCAACGGCGTCAACGATGCCGGCATGGGCGATCACCTGTACCACGATGCCGACCGCGTGAAGGTGCTGCTCGAACGCCACCACCTGCACACCGGCAGCAAGCGCGCCCGCGCCCTGCTGGACGACTTCGACACTGCGATCACGAAGTTCGTCAAGGTCATGCCGCGTGATTACGCGAAGGCATTGAAGCAAATCGAGGCCGAGCGGCGCAGCGCCGCTTCGGTTGCCGCGGAGTAATTGAAGATGGGCAAGGAAACCGGCTTTCTCGAGCTTGACCGCCAGGACCGCACGTATGCGGATCCCAAGGAGCGCGTTGGCCATTATCACGAATTCGTGGTCCCGCATGCCGAAGGCGCGTTGAAGGGGCAGGCCAGCCGCTGCATGAACTGCGGCATCCCGTACTGCCACAATGGCTGTCCGGTGAACAACATCATCCCGGACTGGAACCATCTGGTCTATGAAGGGGACTGGCAGAATGCACTGGAAGTGCTGCATTCGACCAACAATTTCCCGGAATTCACCGGCCGCATCTGCCCCGCCCCGTGCGAGGCCGCCTGCACCCTGAACATCACCGATCAGCCGGTCACGATCAAATCGATTGAATGCGCGATCGTTGACAAGGGCTGGGAAGAAAACTGGATCGTGCCGCAAGTTCCGGCCACCCGCACCGGCAAATCGGTGGCCGTGGTCGGTTCAGGCCCGGCCGGGATGGCCGCCGCCCAGCAACTGGCGCGGGCGGGCCATTCGGTCACCCTGTTCGAAAAGAACGACCGGGTGGGCGGATTGCTGCGTTACGGCATTCCCGATTTCAAGCTGGAAAAGCACCTGATCAACCGCCGGATCGTGCAAATGGAAGCCGAAGGCGTCCAGTTCCGCACCTCGACCGAAGTGGGCGTGACCATTTCGATGGCGTCGCTCAAGGAAAACTTCGATGCGATCGTCCTCTCGGGCGGGGCGGAAGACCCCCGTCCGCTGGACATCCCCGGGTTCGAACTGCCCGGCGTCCGCTTTGCGATGGAATTCCTGACCCAGCAGAACAAGCGCAATGCGGGCGACGATGAAGTGCGCGCCGCACCGCGCGGGTCGCTGGTCGCAACGGGCAAGCACGTGGTCGTGATCGGCGGCGGCGATACCGGTTCGGACTGCGTCGGCACGTCGATCCGCCAGGGCGCTGCTTCGGTCACCCAGATTGAAATCATGCCCAAGCCGCCGGAAAAGGAAAACAAGCAGCTGACCTGGCCGGACTGGCCGATGAAGCTGCGCACGTCTTCCAGCCACGAAGAAGGCTGCGATCGCGACTGGGCCATCCTCACCAAGCGCGTGGCGGGCGAAGCCGGGCAAGTCACCGGCCTCGAATGCGTCCGTGTTGAATGGGTCGGCGGCAAGATGCAGGAAATCGCCGGCAGCGAATTCACGCTGAAAGCCGATCTGATCTTCCTTGCCATGGGCTTCCTCGGCCCCAAAAAGCAGGGCCTGATCGATCAGGCCGGGGTTGATCTGGATGCGCGCGGCAATGTCTTTGCCGACACGTTCAGCTATCGCACCAGCGATCCGCAGATCTTCGCGTGCGGCGATATGCGCCGCGGGCAGAGCCTGGTCGTCTGGGCAATCCGCGAAGGCCGGCAGGCCGCCCGCGCGGTTGACCAGATGCTGATGGGCAAGACCGAATTGCCGCGTTGAAGCTTCGGCTTTGATGACCAAACAATCCGGGGCGTGCCGAACGGTGCGCCTCGTTTGTTTTGCGCGGACCTGCCTCAGCCGCTAGGACGCCGGCCATGCTACCCCGGATCGCCTTCCTCGCTTGCGCCGAAACCCTGCCCGGATCACCCACCCGGCGCCCCGATGCGTTCGAACATGACCTGCAGATCGGCGCGTTGCGCCATGGGCTGGCAGGCCGCGCCGATGTGACCGACATCCTGTGGGATGCGCCGCTCGACCAACTCACGGGCTTTGATCTGGCGGTGCTGGGCACGGCCTGGGATTATACCGACCGCCCGGCCGAATTCCTGGGTCGGCTGGAGGCACTGGAAGCAGCCGGCGTGGCGGTGTGCAACCCGCCGGACGTGGTGCGCTGGAACGCCGACAAGGGCTATCTCAAAGTGCTGGCCGATACGGGGGCCGCTTCGATCCCCACGCTGTGGCACGACGATCCCGGGGCGGCAGAGATCATCGCCGCGTTCGACCATTTCGGAACCGACCGGGTGGTGGTGAAGCGCCGGGTGGGTGCAGGCGCAGTAGGCCAGTTCAGCTTTACCCGCGCCGCGCCGCCCGCCCCGGATTGGCGCATGGGCCATCCAGCGATGATCCAGCCGTTCCTGCCCGCGATCCAGCACGAAGGCGAATACAGCCTGATCTTTATCGACGGCCTGTTCAGCCACGCCCTGATCAAAACCGCCGCCGCCGGGGATTATCGCATTCAGTCGCTTTATGGCGGCCGGGAAACCCCGATTACCCCGGACAGCGCCGATCTGGCCATCGCGCAGGGCGTGATCGCCATGCTGCCGTTCGCGGCGGCGCCGCTCTATGCCCGGATTGATATGGTGCGCGGGTTGGATGGCCGCCTTGCCCTGATCGAAGCCGAAATGATCGAGCCGTACCTCTACCCCGAACAGGGACCACAGCTGGGGCCGAAGCTGGCCGAAGCCGTGCTGCGCCGGCTCCGGCTGGGTTAGTAGGGGCCGGCTGGGTTAGCCTAAACCCGCCAATCAATCGCGCCGCGGCCGTTCGCTTGCAGAAAGGCATTGGCCTGGCTGAAATGCCGGCACCCGAACCAGCCGGTGTGGGCCGAAAGCGGGCTGGGGTGCGGCGCAGTCAGGACCAGATGGCGTGAATGGGCCAGATCGGCCACGCGTTCGGCCTTCTTGCGAGCATGGTTGCCCCACAGCATGAACACGCAGGGCAGGGCCTTGGCCGCCACGGCTGCCACCACCGCATCGGTAATCGCCTCCCACCCCTTGCCCTTGTGCGAAGCGGGCCGCGCGTCCTCCACCGTCAGCGCATTGTTAAGCAGCAGCACCCCCTGCTGCGCCCACCGGGTCAGGTTGCCATGATCGGGCAGCGGCAGGCCAAGATCGGTGTGCAATTCCTTGTAAATGTTCTTCAGGCTGGGGGGCACCCGCACCCCATTTTGAACCGAAAACGACAAGCCATGGGCCTGTCCGGCACCGTGATACGGGTCTTGGCCCAGAATCACCACTTTCACCGCATCCAGCGGGGTCAGCGCCAGCGCGGCCAAGCGGGTTCCGCGGGGCGGATAGATGCGTTTTCCGCTGGCTTCTTCGGCGTTGAGAAAATGGCCCAACTGCTGGGCTTGTGGCACCGCCAGAACCGGTTCCAGCACCGCGCGCCAGCTTTCGGGAATCGCTTCTTCCAGTGCCATCTTCCACCGATCCCCAACGCAGGACTTTCCCTTGGGCCACGATCAGCCTAAGCACCTTGGCGATATGGCTGTCTATCTCCACGAAGAAGATCTCCCCGAAGGCGTACTTGGCGAAGGGCCGGTTGCCGTCGACACTGAAACCATGGGGCTCATCACCCCACGCGACCGGCTGTGCCTGGTGCAGATTTCGGATGGGCGGGGTGATGAACATCTGGTCCGTTTCAAGCCCGGATCGGATTACGCCGCGCCCAACCTGAAAGCGGTGCTGGCCGATCCGGCCCGGATCAAGCTGTACCATTTCGCCCGCTTCGATCTGGCGGCGATTGAACATTACATGGGCATCACCGCCGCCCCGGTGTTCTGCACCAAGATCGCCAGCAAGCTGGTGCGCACTTATACCGATCGCCATGGCCTGAAGGATCTGGTGCGCGAACTGCTGGGCAAGGAAATCTCCAAGCAGCAGCAATCGAGCGACTGGGGCGGGCCGGTGCTATCCGATGCGCAGCAGGAATATGCCGCTTCGGATGTGCGCCACCTCCACGCGATGCACG
>JBJOPJ010000026.1:0-22551 GCA_046050825.1 Pseudomonadota bacterium | reverse complement strand
GATCAGCCATGACAGTCCGATGGCTGGTGCATGGCCAGCGGCAGGCGAATGGTGGCGCGCCACCCGCCATCCGGGCCGGGGCCGGAAGCCAGGGTGGCGGCAGCGCCATAGCGCGTGGTCAGCCGATCGCGGACATTGGCCAGCCCAATGCCGAATCCCGGATCGGCCACATCGCCGCCGCCCGGCCCATTGTCGCTGACTTCCAGCAGCAGCCAGCCGTCCGCTTGCGCGGCGGTAATCGCCACGGTGACAGCGCGGGTGACGCAGGCCACCGCATACTTCACCGAATTTTCCACCAGGGGTTGCAGGATCATCCCCGGCACGCGCGCATCGGCCAGCGCATCGGGCAGATCGATCCGCACTTTGAGCCGCTTGGGAAACCGCACGGCCTCGATTTCAAGGTATAGCTGCTGCAGGCCCACTTCCTGTTCCAGCGCAACATCGCCGGTGGGATCGCCTGCCAGACTGCGGCGGTAAAAGTTCGACAGGGTCTGGATCATCCGTTCGGCGGCTTCGGCTTTGCCGGTCAGCACCAACGCCGACAGCGAATTGAGCGTGTTGAACAGAAAGTGCGGATTGACCTGATAGCGCAGCGAGCGCAGTTCGGCGGCCTTGGCGGCGCGGCGATATTCGCCTTCGCGGCGTTCGGCGGCGCGCGCCTGCTGGGCGTTGACCAGCGCGAAATACAGCGCCGCCCACGCCAGCAGCAGGAAATAGCGCCCCAGCGCAACATCGGTCAGCTGGCGCCAGCGGTTATCATCGCGCGTGGCCTTGTCGATGGTGATGGCAGCAGCATTGGCCGGCGACTGGGTTGCCCGCGGTTGCACCGCAGGCGCGGACTGGCCGGGCCCAGACTGGCCAGACCCAGACTGGCCAGACCCAGACTGGATCGGATCGACCAGCAGATTACCGCTTTCATCGCTGCGCACGCGCAGCCCTTCGCGTTCGGCGATCTTGGCCACCACCTGGCTTTCGATCCCGGCGAACACCCACTGGTTGATCCCGGCCAGCACCAGCGATGCCGGCAGGGCAAAGGCCAGCACGGCCACCCCTTTGAGCCAGACCGGGCGCGGATCGAGCAAGCGCAGCAGCGGCCACAGCCCGATCGTGACGACCATCGACGCCAGCGTTACCACCAGCCGCCGCCAGAACAGCGCATCGAGCAGTTCCAGCCCCACCAGCCAGCCACGCAACGTGGCCAAGGCCAAGTACGTCAGCCACATCGCCGCGATCGAGCCGAGGACGACGCGCGCGGGCACCCGCTGGGGCAAAGTGTTGAACGGCTCCATTACAAGCGCAGCGATAGCCGCTGCGCCCCATCCGGGGCCAGCGGCTTCGTCGAGGCATGACCGCCGTTGGTCGATGCTGCCACCAAAGCGCCGAGCGCGCCAATTCCGGTCACGCCAGTTCCGATCACGCCAGTTCCGATCACGCTGGCGGCACCGGTTAACCCAGCAGGTGTTCCTTGGCGATCTTGTCCTTCCAGACCAGCGGCGCCAGTTGGTGGACATTGTTGCCTTCGCTGTCGACCGCAACCGTCACCGGCATATCTTCGACCGTGAATTCATAGATCGCTTCCATGCCAAGGTCTTCAAAGGCGACCACGCGGGATTCGCGAATCGCCCGCGCCACCAGATAGGCAGCGCCGCCCACGGCCATCAGGTACGCCACCTTGTGATCGGCGATCACCTGCGTTGCCCCCTGCCCGCGTTCGGCCTTGCCGATCATGGTCAGCAGGCCCAGTTCGCACATCATATCGGTGAAGGAATCCATCCGGGTCGCGGTGGTCGGGCCAGCCGGGCCAACCACTTCGCCCATGATCGGATCAACCGGGCCAACGTAATAGATCGCCCGGCCCTTGAAATCGACCGGCAGCGGTTCGCCCTTGGCCAGCATGTCCTTGATGCGCTTGTGCGCCGCATCGCGACCGGTCAGCATCTTGCCGTTCAGCAACAGCCGATCGCCCTGCTTCCAGCTTTTCACTTCCGCGTGGGTCAGGGTGTCAAGGTTGACCTTCTTGGCCGCCGCATCGGGCTGCCAATGCACTTCGGGCCATTCGTCCAGCTTGGGGGTTTCGAGATAGCTTGGCCCCGAACCATCCAGCGTGAAGTGGGCATGGCGGGTGGCCGCGCAGTTGGGGATCATCCCCACCGGCTTGCCCGCGGCGTGGCACGGCGCATCCAGAATCTTCACGTCCAGGATGGTCGAAAGTCCGCCCAGCCCTTGCGCGCCGATGCCCAGCGCATTGACCTTGTCGAAGATTGCGATGCGCATTGCCTCGATATCGGTCTGCGGGCCGCGCGCTTTCAGCTGGGCCATGTCGATCGGCTCCATCAGCGCCTTTTTGGCCAGCAGCAGGCAATGTTCGGCGGTGCCGCCGATGCCGATGCCCAGCATCCCCGGCGGGCACCAGCCGGCGCCCATCTGCGGCAGCATTTCGACCACCCAATCGACGATGTTGTCGCTGGGGTTCATCATCTTGAACTTCGACTTGTTTTCGCTGCCGCCGCCCTTGGCCGCGACATCGACCGATACCTTGCTGCCGGCCACCATATCCACATGCAGCACGCACGGGGTGTTGTCGCGCGTGTTGCGGCGGGTAAAGGCCGGATCGGCCAGCACCGATGCGCGCAGCTTGTTGTCGGGATTGTTGTATGCCCGGCGCACGCCTTCATCGACCACGTCCTGCAACGATTTGTCCGATTCGAGCCGGCAGTTCTGGCCCCAGGCGATGAACACGTTGACGATGCCGGTGTCCTGGCAGATCGGCCGGTGGCCTTCGGCGCACATCCGGCTGTTGGTCAGGATCTGGGCGATAGCATCCTTGGCGGCCGGGCCTTGTTCGGCCTTGTAGGCCTCGCCCAGCGCGCGAATGTAATCCATCGGGTGGTAATAGCTGATGTATTGCAGGGCATCCGCCACGCTTTCGATCAGGTCTTCCTCGCGGATCGTTACCATTTCGGCCATCGCTTGCTCCATCACGGTCATTGTTCGCAAATCGCGATCCCCTTAGGCCCGCGTTTTTTCTCCGTCAAAGCACTTGGTCGTAAAGCCCTTGGCGCATGAAAATCCTTCGCCTAGAAGGCAACGGATTGCGCCGCTGTGTTATTCGTGCAATACAGCAGCCCCAAAGGGTTCTCCGATGACCATGACCGCTGAACGTCCCGCTTCCCCCGACACCACCACCGCCCGCAACGAAAATGCCCGCAAGGCCATGATCGATAGCCAGCTGCGCGTCAGCGGCGTGAACGATGAATGGGTTCTGGCCGCCTTTTCGCGCACGGCGCGCGAAGATTACGTTCCGGCCGCCGCCCGCGGCCACGCCTATATCGACCGATCGATCCCGCTGGACGATGGCCACGCCCTGCCCGCCCCGCTGGTCCACGGCCGGATGCTGACCGAAGCTGCCCCAGCCGCGCAGGACAGCGCGCTGCTGGTCAGCTGCGGCAGCGATTATCTGGCCGCGCTGGTGCGCCCGCTGGTCGGCGCGCTCGATGTTGTCTCCGCGGCCGATGCCGTGAAGCGCACAGGCAAGGGCACGGGCAAGGGTGCTTACACCCTGTTGCTGGTCGATGGGGCAATCGAACACCTGCCTGATGGGCTGGCCGCAGACCTGGCCGAAGGTGGCCGGATCGTGACCGGCCTGACCGAAAACGGCGTTACCCGGCTGGCTGCTGGCCGCAAGATCGGCGGCGCGATTGCGCTGCTACCGCTGGCCGAAATCGGTATCCCTGTGCTGAACGAATTCACCGCCGCCAAACGCTGGAGCTTCTGAGCATGACCCTGTCCCGCGCCAAGCAAGTCGCTCGGTTTGCCCTGCTGGGGACGGTGGCAATCGGATTTGCCGGGCCGGTTCTGGCTGATGACCTGCGCAGCGCGCTGGTCATGGCCTACACGTCGAACCCGACGCTTCAGGCCGCGCGCGAGGCCCAGCGCGCCGTGGATGAAGCCGTGCCGATTGCCCGCGCCGCGGCGCTGCCTTCGCTGTCGGGTACATCCACGTTCAGCGAATACATCCACACCAATTCGACCAACCCGCTGGCCCCGGATCGCAACCTCGATCTGCAGGCCAATGCCGGGATGCCGGTCTATGCCGGGGGCGGGATCAAAAATTCGATCCGCGCCGCCAAGACCCGCGTCGAAGCGGGACAGGCCGATTTGCGCGGCGTGGAAAGCGGCGTGTTCAGCCAAGCGACCGCCGCCTACATGGACGTGATCCTGGCCCAGGCCGTGGTCGATCTGAACCGTCAGAACGTCCAGCGGCTGGACGTGAACCTGCAGGCCACGCGCGACCGATTCGAAATCGGCGATCTGACCCGCACCGATGTGGCGCAATCCCAATCGCGCCTGGCGCTGGCCCGCGGGCAAACCCGTTCGACCCAGGCCAGCCTGATCGCGGCGCGCGAACGCTATATTCAGGTGATCGGCAAGGCTCCGGCCAGCCTCGAATCGCCCCCGCCGCTGACCGGCCTGCCTGACAGCGCCGACAATGCCGTTGATACGGCGCTGGAAAACAACCCCGATCTGATCGCCGCACGCCAGCGCAGCAAGGCCGCCGGGTTTGATACCGCCGCTTCGGGAGCGGCGCGCCTGCCGCGCATCACCGTGTTCGCAGGTGCCGATTATTCGGATTACCTTGGCACCAACGCGATCCCCGGCGCAGTCCAGAACACCACCACCGCCACGGCCGGTGCCCGCGTTACGATCCCGCTGTTCCAAGGCGGGTTGCCCGCCGCGCAGCGCCGGCAGGCCCAGGCCCGCGAAGGCGCCACGATGGAACAGGAAATCGCCGTTGAACGCGCGGTGATCGCCAGCGTCCGTTCGGCCTATGCCCAGTGGCAGGCCGCGCTGAGCCTGATCGATTCATCGCAGACCGCGGTTGATGCGGCCCAGCTCAGCCTTGAAGGCGTGCGCGCCGAAAATACCGTGGGCAACCGCACGATTCTGGATATCCTCAACGCCGAAAACGAACTGCTGAACGCGCAAGTCCAACTGGTCACCGCCAAGCGCAACGCTTACGTGGCCGGCTTCAACCTGCTGTCCGCCACGGGCAAGGCCGATGCCGGCGACCTTGGGCTGGATGGCGGTGTGCTGTACGATCCGGGCGACAATTACAACCGCGTGAAATCGAACATCTGGGACTGGAGCAGCGATCCGGCCCCCACCGCGCGCGCCACCCGCACCGTTGACACCAAGGCCCAGGACGGTTCAGTTAACCCGCAGTGATTCCGGCGCCCTGCGGGCTGACGGAAGCGGTGGGCAAATTATCAGGCAGGTAACAGGCGATGCGCCAATCGGGTGAACCTTCGGTCGAGGAAATCCTCGAATCGATCAAGCAAGTCATCGCGCGTGACAATCGCGCCGGTGCCGCGGCCCAGCGGCGCGAACGCACCGAACGCGGGCTGGCCGCCGATCGATCAACCGCAACCGCTGACGATGGCGCCGACGATGGCGATGGCGATGACGTGCTGGATCTGGCCGCCATGGGCGCGTTCATCGACGCTGACGATGCCGGCGAAGAACCCACGCTGGTTGCCCCGCGCGCCGCCACCTCGATCAGCGAATCGCTCGCCGCGCTGGCGTTGCTGTCCGAACCCGGCGCACCGCCGCAAATCGTGCGATCCGGCGAAACATCGCTGGAAGGGCTGGTGCGCGATCTGCTGCGCCCGGCGCTGTCCGAATGGCTGGATCAGAACCTGCCGCCGCTGGTGGAACGCATGGTTGCCGTGGAGATTGCGCGGATCGTCGGCAAACAGGGCTGAAACGCCCTTTCCCCGGTGCCCGCCTGCGGCTAACTCCGGGGAATGAACAAGACTTGCATCGCGCTGGGCGCACTCATTTTCGCCCTTTCGTCCTCACCTGTCGCAGCGCAAGATCAGCCGCGCGCCATGTCCGTGCAGGATTTGCTAACGCTGAAGCGGGTGGGATCGCCAGTGGCGTCGCCCGATGGCCGGTGGGTGGTCTATCAGCAAACCGATACCGCGCCGGACACCTATCAGCGCTCCACCGGGCTGTGGCGCGTTTCCAGCACAGGCGGCACGCCGACCCGCATCGCTGACCTGCCCGACGCCAACGAGAACAGCCCCGCAATTTCGCCCGATGGCCGGCGGCTTTATTTCATCTCGGACAAATCGGGGAAAGACCAGCTGTGGCTGCTCGATCTGACCAACCCCGCGGCAGCGCCCGTGCAAGCCAGCGATTTCAAGGCCGATGTGGCCGGCTTCAAGCTTTCCCCTGATGGCAAGCGCGTGCTGGTCTGGGGTGATGTGGCGCGCGATTGCACCACGCTGGGCTGCGATCACGATGGCAACACCGCGCTGCCCGGCCCCGGCACCGGGCGGCTCTATCAAGATGGTGCGGGCTTCGTGCGCCATTGGGATGCCTGGGAAACGCCGGGCAACTACAGCCGCGGCTTTGCCGCCGCGCTGATGGCAGACGGCAAAGTGGGCGGCGCGGCGATTGCGCTTGATGGCCCGGCCGGAACTTTGACCGGCGACACCCCATCCAAGCCGATGGGCGGCGGCGATGAACTGGCGTGGAGCGCGGATTCGCGCAGCGTGTTCTTTGCCGCCCGCCAAGCCAGCCGCGACGAGCCGACTTCGACCAATCTCGATATCTGGCACAGCGCCCTTGATGGCAGCGCCCCCCACAACCTGACCGCGGCCAACCGCGGCACTGATACCGCGCCGGCCGCTTCGCCCGATGGCCGGTGGCTGGCCTATGCCGCCATGGCCCGGCCCGGTTACGAAGCCGATCGGCTGGTGGTGCAGCTGCGCAACCTCAAAACCGGCGAAACGCGCGCGCTGACACAGCGCTGGGATCGCTCGGCCGGGTCAATCGCGTGGACGCCCGATTCCAAGGCGCTGCTGGTAACCGCCGAAGACGTGATGGACGTTCCGGTGTTCCGCATCGCCGTCGCCACCGGCAAAGTCACCCGCCTTGCACTGGCCCCCAAAGACCAGAACGAAGGGCATATTGCCGGCGTTACCCCGCTGGCGAATGGCCAGCTGCTCTATACCCGCGATGGCGTGGCCCGGCCGGCCGAAGTCTATCTGGCCGCCAGGGGCCAGCGCGGCGCGGCGCTGACCCATGCCAACGATGCACAGCTGGCCGCGCTGGCCCCGGTCACGTCGCGGCGGTTCAGCTTCACGGGCGCGAATGGCGATACGGTGTGGGGGCAGATCCATGAACCAGCCGGCGCCGCGGGCAAGCTGCCGGTCTTGCTGCTGGTCCACGGCGGCCCCCAAGGCTCGTTCGGCGATAGCTGGTCGTTCCGCTGGAACCCCCAGCTGTTTGCCGCGCAGGGTTATGGCGTGGTCTCGATCGATTTTCATGGCTCCACCGGTTACGGCCAGGGCTTCACCGATGCGATCAACCGCGATTGGGGCGGTAAGCCGCTCGAAGACCTCAAGCTGGGGCTGGCCGATGCCTTGGCCCGGCATCCCGAATTGGATGGCGGCAATGCCTGTGCGCTGGGCGCATCGTATGGCGGTTACATGATGAACTGGATCGCCGGGCAGTGGCCCGATCGCTTCAAGTGCCTGGTCCAGCACGATGGCGTGTTCGATGCCCGCGCGATGGCCTATGAAACCGAGGAACTGTGGTTCGACGAATGGGAGCATGGCGGGCACCCATATTACGAAGCCCCGGCCGAATTCGAACGGTGGAACCCGGTGAACCACGTGGCCAATTGGCAAAGCCCGATGCTGGTCATCACCAGCGAAAAGGATTTCCGCATCCCCTACACCCAAGGCTTGGCCGCGTTCACCGCGCTGCAGCGCAAGGGCGTGCCCAGCCAGCTGCTGGTCTTCCCCGATGAAAACCACTGGGTGCTGAAGCCGAAGAATTCGCTGCAGTGGCATGCCACCGTGTTCGATTGGCTGGCGCGCTGGCTGAAGCCGGGACGATAACGCCAGATGCCCCGTCCTGACCCGGCCCTGCTCGATCCCGCGCGCTATCCTTTCACCGTGGCTACCACCACCCGGTTTGCCGATGTCGATCCCAACCGCCACCTGAACAACGTGGCGCTGGCGGCGATGATGGAGGATGGGCGGGTGCGGTTCAACTTCGCGATCGGGTTTCGCGATGCGATCGCGCCGCGCCGGGCGATGGTGGCCAGCATGGGGATCGAATACCTGGCCCAAGGCTATTTCCCCGATCCGGTGGAAGTGCGCGCGGCAATCGAAGGCGCCGGACGGACCAGCTTTGCCGTGATACAGCTGTTGACCCAAGGCGGCCGCAACGTCGCGTTTGCGCGTTCGGTGATCGTGTGCATCGATGGCGATACCCCATCATCGATCCCCGATGCGTTCCGCACCGAACTTCTGGAAAAGTGGACCCTGCAAGGATGACTGTCCCCACCGACGAATTGGCCCGCGAAGACCTGGCCCCCAGCGAATTGGCTCGCGCCCGAGCCGCTCTGGCCACCAATGGCGGCGATGCCACGCGGCGCCACATCTTCCTCTGCGCCGAACCCCAAAAGGGCGAATGCTGCTCGCACGCGGTCGGGGCGCCGGCTTGGAAGTTCCTCAAGAAACGGCTCAAGGAACTGAACCTTGATCGCGATGGCGGCATCGCGCGGACCAAAGCCGATTGCCTCAAGATCTGCGCCGCCGGGCCAGTGGCGGTGGTTTACCCGGAAGGGGTCTGGTATCATTCGTGCACGCAGGATGTGCTGGAACGGATCATCCAGGAACACCTGATCGGCGGCATCCCGGTTGAGGATTTCCGCCTCTATCCCGCCGCCCAGCAGGCCGAATAACGCCCACTGGCCAAGCTTTCCGCTTCGTGGCATCATCCCGCCCAGACCAAAGCCGGGAGAGCAGCCATGACGATTGCGCGCCTGATCGACGGACGATCCACGACCATTGTGACTTGCGATGCCGATACCCGCGTTGCCGATGCGGTGCGGCTGCTGGCGGACAAGCGCATTGGCGCCGTGCCAGTGTTTGCGAACGGCCGGATCGCGGGCATCTTTTCCGAACGCGATGTGGTCAACCAGCTGGCCCAGCATGGCCCGGCAATGCTGGACAAGCGCGTGGGCGATGTGATGACCGCGCCGGCGATCACCGTTGATCCCGCCACCAGCGTGCTGGCCGCACTGGGTTTGATGACCCGGCGGCGGATCCGCCACTTGCCGGTGGTCGAAGATGGCGCGGTAACCGGGTTCATCTCGATCGGGGATCTGGTCAAATATCGCATCGACCGGATCGAATCCGAAGCCGAGGCGATGCGCAGTTACATCCAGACCGCCTGATCGGCTTTCCTGCGTTCCAACGACCAGCCAGCGCCGGGCCAGAGACAGCCTTGCCGCCAGCCCGTGCAAGGCTTACATCAGGCGGCATGGATGCCCCCACGATGACTCTCAGCCCCTCCGCCGCCGCGCGAGTTGCCGCGATTGCCGCCAAGCAAGGCAAACCTGCGATCCTGCGCCTGTCGGTCGAAGGCGGCGGCTGTTCGGGCTTTCAGTACCGGTTCGGGCTGGCCGACGGCGCTGATGGCGATGACCTTGCGGTGCAAACCGACGGGGTCACTTTGGTGGTCGATCCGATGAGCCTCGATCTGGTGGCGGGCAGCATGGTGGATTACGTCGAATCGCTGGGCGGCGCCGCGTTTCGGGTGGAAAATCCCAATGCGGCTTCGGGCTGCGGTTGTGGTTCCAGCTTTGCCGTCTGATGAAGATCGCCAGCTTTAACATCAACGGGATCAAGGCCCGTCTGCCCCGGTTGCTCGAATGGCTGGAAGAAACCCGGCCCGCGGTGGCCTGTTTGCAGGAAATCAAGACGCAGGACGAAGGCTTTCCCGCCGAAGAGTTCGAAAAGCTGGGCTATCACTGCCTCTGGCATGGCCAGAAGGGGTTTAACGGGGTCGCGATCCTGGCCGATGGCACAGCCCCGATTGAAATTCAGCGCGGGCTGGCCGGCGAACCCGAGGACGAACACGCCCGCTATCTTGAAGCCGAAGTCTTCGGGGTGCGGATCGCCTGTATCTATCTACCCAACGGCAACCCGCTGCCGGGGCCAAAGTTCGATTACAAGCTGCGCTGGATGGAGCGCCTGCGTGCCCGGATGCGTGAAATCGCGGCCGAGGAAGTGCCTGCCGTGGTGATCGGCGATTACAACGTGATCCCCTATGATCACGATGTCTGGTCGCCGCCCGCAATGGCCGAGGATGCGCTGATGCAGCCCGCATCGCGCGATGCCTATGCCCGGTTGCAACACGACGGCTGGACCGACGCGCTGGCGCTGCACAACCCGCAAGGCGGGGTCTGGACGTTCTGGGACTATCAGGCCGGTGCCTGGCAGCGCGATCACGGCTTTCGCATCGATCATGCGCTGCTATCGCCGGAACTGGCCGATCGGCTGGTGGCATGCGGCGTCGACAAGGCGCACCGCGGCCGCGAAAAGGCCAGCGATCATGCCCCTGTTTGGGTGCAGTTCGCCCGCGATTGAAACGCCGAGGCGATTTACGATAGGGGCGATTTACGATCAGGGCGGACCATGCGGCCCGCCCCGATGCAAATCAGCGATAAAATACGTGATTATCGACCCGCGCCAAACGGGTCAGGCGCCAGCTGGGCGAAACGCGCGCAGCGTGAAAATAGAGCGCGCCTTCAACCGGGCTTTTCCAGCTGCCTTCGTGGGCAATCTGAGCAATCGCCACGGCGTTTTTCCAGCCGCGCGAAGCTTTGGCGATGCCGGGCATCGCATTGCCGCGCACGAACGAGAACTGCGCGCGTTGGAACACCACGCCGCAATACGAGCTGGGGAAGCGGCCCGACTTCGAACGCGCCACGATCACGCGGCCCACGGCCAACTGGCCGGCCAGCGATTCGCTCTTGGCTTCAAAGTAGATCGCACCGGCCAGGCAATTCAGCTCATGCGAGAGGTCTTCAGGTTGCGGCTGCACCGCCACGAGGTCTGACAGCGACGCAGCCTTCGGCGCGTCGGCATCGGCCAAAGTCGCTTCGCCGGCCACTGCGGGCAGCGGCTGGACAACGGCAGAAGACGCCGAAGACAGAGAGGGGTTGGCTGGTTCCTGTGAGATCGCCGCCGGAGCCATGCTCTGTGCGATCGCGCCCGAACCACCGGCGCTAACAATAACAGTGATAATCATTGCGGCGACTGCGATCGCGGTCGCGCGGTTAAGCTTGCTACTCATCAATTCGTCATATTGAGCGGTGAACTAGCCTGCGCAGGGTGGGCTTAAAGCGAATGGGCGGTTGCCCAATATGCCTGTAGCCAAAGATCCTGCCGGCCGCCCCCCGTCTGCGTGCTAGCATAGAAAGCCTCAGTGCCTTCCACGCCGCCTGCGCACAAACGTAAAACGTGTGCGCCCCTAGATTCCGCAGTGCAGCAAAGTCAACCGATCCCACCGGTTAATCCGATGAGCCGTTCCCCATCCGCGATATCCAGTTCAATAATCCACAAATCATCATCCTGCGCCGCCCTGCGCGCCAGGTATTCGTCGATTTCTGATTTATTATCAGATGCTTCCGTTCTGGAAAGCGTCCAGATGCGGCTGCCATCCAGGCTGGGCATCCGTTCGAAAACCCGCGCATTTACGCCCTTTTCGGTCAGAACGACCATAATCGTCCCGGCTTCGCGTTCGCCTTTGTGCAAAACCGAGGCAAAGCCGCCGGCGTTGTTCGCGCTGCGCAACAGCGCGGATACTTCAAGGTGCGCGGGCAGGCGTCCGGTCATGGCTGGCCGGCGCCGGGCCGCTTAGGCCGCGTCGCGATCGATCGAATTGGCGAGCAGGGCATAAAGCGCCTCGTTCCCGGGGGCTTCCGCCAGCGCGCCGTGCATCGCATCATCGCGCATCATGCGGCTGATTGCCGCCAGCGCGTGCAAGTGCGCGGCGCCGGCTGCTTCGGGTGACAGCAGGCCGAACACCATGTTGACCGGCATCCCATCGGCCGCATCGAAGGCCACTGGCGATTCAAGCCGGAAAAAAGCCGCAACCGGCCGGGTAAGCCCCGGCAAGCGCGCGTGCGGAATCGCAACGCCGCGCCCGAAACCGGTGCTGCCCAACTTTTCACGCTCCTCGATCCGTTCCAGAACGAGAGTGGCATCAAGGCCGTAGACGCTGGCAAAGCGAGCGGCGAGTTGTTCGAGAATAGCGGCCTTGCTTTCGACATCAACGACATCGACAGCTTCGGGCTGGAGTTGGAAAAGAGCAGTCATAGGCGGCCCATTAGTCCCCGTTAACCGGCAAGAGCGGACGCAAGAGCGGACAGGGGCAAGCACAGCAGGAATCCCGCGAGCCACCCCTCTCCTAAGCGTGAATTCAAGCGCGCCTTTAGCTTGCGCTTCAGGAAGGTTCAACCCAGCCGATTGAACCATCACCGCGGCGATAGACCATATTGTGCTTTCCGGTGCCAGCGTTTTTGAACAACAAGGCATTGGTGTTGCGCAAATCCAGCATCATGACCGCGTCCGAAACCGTGGCTTCGGGGACATCAACCCGCGTTTCGGCAATGACCACCGGGGCATCGATGGTAACCTCTTCGGCTTCTTCGTCCGGTTCCACGAACACGGTGTAGGCCGCATCCTCGGCGCGCTGGGCATGGGCGATGGCTTCGTGGCGATCGTTCAGGCGGCGCTTGTAGCGGCGCAACTGCTTGTCGATCTTTTCGGCGGCCTGATCGAGCGCGATGTGCGCATCTTGCGCAATGCCGGCACCCTTCAGGATCAGGCCCTGCATGACATGGGTGACGATATCGCAGCGGAATGCGCCGGCGGGCGCCCGGTTAAACGTCACATGAGAGGAAATGGCACCGGTGAAATACTTGTCGGCAATCGCGGCAAGACGGTCTTGAGCATGCGCCTGAAGCGCGACACCGGTTTCGATCTGGTGGCCGGAAACGCGAATATCCATGTCTTGCCTTCTCCTGTGGCTAAAGCTCGAACCGGTTCACTCATTCCATAAGGGCGACTTCACCGTTTCGAGGAAGGCGGCGTGTGCCGCCAGTTCCGCCTCGCTGGCCGCATGCGGCCGAGCGGGACGAAAGGTTCGCTCGCGCACCGGTGCGGCCACCGGCGCGGCGAGGCTATCCTGGGTTTCGGCGACCAGCGAGAGGCCGATCTGACGGCCCCCGGTCAGCTCGACATAGACCTGGGCCAGCAATTCGGCATCCAGCAGCGCGCCGTGGCGGGTGCGGTGGCTGCGATCAATGCCATACCGGGTGCACAGCGCATCAAGGCTCAGCTTGGCGCCGGGGTGCCGCACTTTGGCCAGAGCCACCGTATCGATCATCCGGGTGCGACTGACCGGATCGAGCCCGCACATTTCCAGTTCGGCGTTGATAAACCCGAAATCGAACCCAGCATTGTGCGCCACCAGCATCGAATCGCCGATGAATTCCAGGAAGTCTCCGGCCCGTTCGTGGAAGCGCGGCTTGTCTGACAGGAACGCGATCGACAGGCCATGAACCGCCTCGGCGGCGGCAGGCATATCGCGATCGGGGTTGAAATAAGCGTGAAAGGTGCTGCCGGTCGGCACGCGGTTGACCATTTCGATGCAGCCGATTTCGACCAGCCGGTCACCGCTCTTGGGATCAAGGCCGGTCGTTTCCGTGTCGAAGATGATTTCACGCATTTCGATACTGATATTGACCCGCGGCGGCCCGCTGACAAGGGGGTTGTCCCTTAATTTTCGCTACGGCCCTCATGCCCGCCATTCTCAAGCCCGCCATTCTCAAGCAATGTCAGCGCATGAACCAGGCGCTGCACCGCATGGCGCGTTTCGGCCAGCGACGTTCCGGTATCGATCACGTAATCGGCGCGGGCGCGCTTTTCGGCATCGGGCACCTGCAGGCCCAAAATCTGCTCGAACTTTGCAACGGTCATGCCGGGCCGGGCCAGCACGCGTTCGCGCTGCATCGGCGCCGGAGCGGAAACCACCACCACCGCATCGACCGTCTTCCAGCCGTCCTTTTCGTAGAGCAGGGGAATATCGAAGACGATCAGCGGCTGATCGCGATTGTCCGACAGGAATTCGTGCCGCATCGCCGCCACCGCCGGGTGAACGATCGCTTCAAGCCGGGCCAAGGCTTCGGCATTGCCGAACACAGCGGCGCCCAGCTTGGGCCGATCCACCCCGTGCGGACCGGTGGTGCCGGGAAATTCCCGCTCGATCGGGGCCAGCAACGCACCGCCCGGGCCCTGCAGTTCGTGGACCGCCTTGTCGGCATCGAACACCGGCACGCCAAGGCCTTGGAACATCGCCGCAACGGCCGATTTTCCCATCCCGATCGAACCGGTCAGGCCAAGGATTAGGGGGCGCTGTTCGCTCATTGGGTCAGGATGCTCCTGAGCTGTGCATCATGTTCGCGTGGGGGAGGTACGCCAAAGAACTTCTCAAACGCGATTGCCGCCTGCCCGATCAGCATGGCCAGCCCATCGATCGTGGTGAAGCCGCGCTTGCGGGCTTCAACCAAGAGCGGCGTGTCAAGCGGGTGGGTGACAATATCATAAACCACGCTGCCCGGCGGGGCGTGGCTGAAATCGAATTCGAGCGGCGGCTGCCCGGCCATGCCCAGCGGACTGGCGTTGATGATCAGATCCAGCAGCCCTTCGCGGTCATCAAACGCAAAATCGGTTGCCGGCGCGAAATGGGCCATATCGACCGCGTGATGATCATCGCCCGTGGCCAGTTCATCCAGCAAGGCGCGCGCGTTTGCCGGATTGCGCGCCGCCACCACCAGCACGAAGCCCTGCCCGCTAAGTGCCGTGATGATTGCCCGCGCCGCGCCGCCGGCACCCAAAATCCGGGCCATCCGGAAATGGTGCGGTTGATCCAGCAGCGCGCGCAGCGGTTCAAGGAAACCCGGCGCATCGGTGTTGTACCCGGTCAGCTTGCCATCGGCACCGCGCACCACGGTGTTTACCGCGCCGATCCGGGCCGCCAGGGGATCGATCGCATCCAGCAGCGGCATCACCGCCTGCTTGTGCGGCATGGTGACGTTGCACCCCCGCCAAGCGGGATCGGCCCGGCGCGCGGCGAAATAATCCGCCAGCCCAGCGTGCTTGACGTGAACCGCGCGGTAATCCCCCGGCAGCCCTAGTTGGCGCAGCCAGAAACCGTGGATCGCCGGGCTTTTGGATTGGATGATGGGATCGCCGATCACTTCGGCGTAAGCGGTCATTTCGGCAATTCCCCCATATCGCGCAGCGCCCCCAGCACCGGCAGCAAGGGCATGCCCAGCACCGTGAAGTGATCGCCCGCAATGTCTTCGAACAGCTGCACCCCGCGCGCCTCGATCCGGAACACGCCCACGCAATAGCCCACTTCGGGCCATTCGTGATCGAGATAGTCAGCAATAAACGCTTCGCTCAACGGGCGCACCTTCAGCACCGCCAGCGCGGCGTGCGCCCACAGCACCTGACCATTGCGGACCAAGGCCGCGGCGCTGTGCAGGCGCATGGCCTTGCCCGAAAAGAAGCGCAGATGATCGGCCGCAGCGGCGCGGCTGGCGGGCTTATCGAACCGGCGCCCCTCCACTTCGACCAGCGAATCGCTGCCCAGCACCACTGCGCCGGGCTGGTTGGCGGAAATCGCCAGCGCCTTGGCCTCAGCCAACGCCAAGGCGATCTGTGCCGGCGCGGCTTCGCCCAGTGATGCTTCAAGCGCGCGCTCGTCAATCTGTGCCGGGACCGCCTGAAACGATACGCCAGCGGCTTCAAGCATGGCTTTGCGCGAGCCGCTTTGCGAGGCCAGGATCAGGCTCATACCGGCTGCTCGTCCTTGGGGGCGCGAAATTCGTTGTAGAGATTGATGATCGCCGCCGCGGCCTCTTCGATCGATCGCCGCGTGACATCGATCACCGGCCAGTCGTTATCGGCAAACATGCGCCGGGCAAACTGCACTTCGCTAGCCACGCGGTCCTGATCGACATAGGCCGTTTCGGGCGCCTGATTCAGCGACAGCAAGCGGTTGCGGCGCACCTGGATCAGCCGTTCGGGCGCGGTGGTCAGCCCCACGACCAGTGGATGCTTCAATCCGAACAGTGCCGGTGGGGGCGGGCTTTCCACCACGATCGGGATGTTCGCCACTTTGTATCCGCGTTGCGCCAGATAGATGCTGGTTGGGGTTTTGGAGGTGCGCGAAACCCCGGCCAACACGATATCGGCCTGTTCCCAATCTTCCCACAACACACCGTCATCGTGGGCAATGGTATAGTGAACCGCATCGACCCGTGCGAAATAGGCTTCGTTCATCGCGTGCTGGCTGCCGGGGCGGCGAGCGTGCGGGTTTTGCCCCAGCGCCGAACCCAGCGCCTCGATTGCGGATTCCAGCACCGGTACTACCGGCAAGCCCATGGCCCGGCACCGTTCTTCCAGTCGGTTGCGGGTTTCAACGTTGGCCATGGTAAAAAACACCAACCCCGGATTGGCGGCAATTTCCCCCATGATCCGGTCAAGGTGCTGTTGTGAGCGAACCATCGGCCAGAAATGGCGGGTGACATCGGCACCCTCGAACTGCGCGAGCGCCGCTTTCGCGATCATCTCAAGCGTTTCGCCTGTCGAATCCGACAAGAGGTGAAGGTGAAGCCGGGACATCGTGCGCTGTATTTGCCGCCCTGTGGAAGATTGGCTGCATAAACCACGGGAGAAGGGTCTGGACAAGTTCGGGATGAAACACCCCCACGGCTTTGAACCCGCTAACAGGATAGCGATCGGACACTTGTGGACAGGTGGAAAGCGTTCCCCACAGGCTGGGGATAGGGTGGATAACCCTTGCTTGACGCAGCCGGGCAACGAGTCGGATAGCGCTTTGACCTGTTCATCGCGGGACAATTCAGGCAAGGGCCGGCTGTTCCCGCTATCCACAGCCCTACTACTACCAGAACCTTTATAGAATCTAATTTGATATTGATTGGAACACGACGCGATGCCCGGTTTGCTCCTTCGTACCTTGCGCGGCGAAAATACGCCTTCACGGCCAGTTTGGCTGATGCGTCAGGCTGGCCGTTACCTCCCGGAATATCGGGCATTACGGGCTGAAAAGGGCGGATTTCTGGCGCTGGTCTATGATAGCGAAGCTGCGGCTGAAATCACGCTGCAACCGATCCGGCGCTATGGGTTCGATGGCGCGATCCTGTTTTCCGACATCCTGATCGTGCCCTATGCGATGGGCCAGGACCTGCAATTCTTGGTCGGCGAAGGCCCGCACCTGGCACCGCGATTGGTTGATGCCGGACTGGATGCACTGCACGCCGTGCCCGAACGCCTGACCCCGATTTACGACACGGTGCGGCTGGTCAAAGCGCAATTGCCCGCTGACAAGACGATGCTGGGTTTTGCCGGCAGCCCGTGGACCGTGGCAACCTATATGGTCAACGGCGAAGGCAGCCGCGATCAGCATGAAACCCGTGCTATGGCTTATCGCGACCGGCCTGCGTTTCAGGCGATCATCGATGGAATCGTTGCGGTTACAGTTGAATATCTGGCTGGGCAGATCAAAGCCGGGGCCGAAGCCGTGCAACTGTTCGATAGCTGGGCGGGCAGCCTTGCGCCGGCGGAATTCGAGCGCTGGGTGATTGCGCCCAACGCTGCCATCACCGCGCAGATCAAGGCCCGGTTCCCGGATGTTCCGGTAATCGGCTTTCCAAAGGGTTCGGGCGAAAAACTTCCAGCCTATGCCCGTGAAACTGGGGTGGATGCGGTTGGGATCGATGAAACGATCGATCCGTTGTGGGCCGCGCAGGCGTTGCCAAAAGGGCTACCAGTGCAGGGCAATCTGGATCCGCTGCTGCTGCTGTCAGGCGGAGCGGAAATGGCCACGCAGGCCCGGCGCGTGTTGGATGCCTTTGCGGATCGTCCGCACGTGTTCAATCTGGGCCATGGGATCGGGCAAACCACGCCGCTGGACCATGTCGATCAATTGCTCTCGCTGGTGCGCGGCTGGCGCTGATCGGCTATGGGTACTGCATGGATGAGGTGCTTGCTGTGACTTATCTCTGGCTAAAAGCCGGCCACGTGATTTTCGTGATCTTCTGGATGGCCGGATTGTTCATGCTGCCGCGATTCTTTGTCTATCATCAGGAATGCGCGCCAGATGCCCCTGAGAACGCGCTGTGGGTCGAACGCGAGCGGCGCCTGCTCCGCATCATCTTGTGGCCCTCGATGGCGCTGGTGTGGCTTCTGGGGCTGCTGTTGGCCATGGTGATCGGTGCCTTCGGTGCGCCGTGGTTCCATTTAAAGCTGGCGTTCGTGTTGCTGCTTTCGGCCTATCAAGTCTGGTTATCGCACTACCACAGTCAGCTGGCCCGCGGCGAACGCCGGCTGACGGGCAGGAATTTGCGAATGCTGAACGAAATTCCCGGCATGGCGGCGGCCGTGATCGTGATCATGGTGATCCTTAAGCCATTCTGAAAAGTTGACGGCACCCGCGCGCGCGCCTAATTGCGGCGCTGACTGGCATGAGACCGCGCAACCACGCGGCACGATCCGCTTTCTCCAAGCCCCATGATCGGCCGGCCATATTCCAGACCTCTTGCATCCCTTGGATGGACGACACGCAATGCATCTTAAAGAACTTAAGCAGAAAACCTCCGCCGAGCTGGTCGAAATGGCCGAAGAACTGGGCGTTGAAGGCGCATCAACCCTGCGCCGCCAGGACCTGATGTTCGCCATCCTCAAGGAATTGGCCGAAGACGGCGAACAGATCCTGGGGATCGGCACGATCGAAGTGCTGACCGATGGGTTTGGCTTTCTGCGCAGCCCCGAAGCCAACTACCTGGCCGGGCCGGACGATATCTATGTTTCGCCCAATCAGGTCCGCAAATGGGGCCTGCGCACCGGCGATACGGTTGAAGGCGAAGTCCGCGCGCCCAAGGATGGCGAACGCTATTTCGCGATCACCAAGCTGATCAGCGTCAACTTTGATGATCCCGAAGCCGTGCGCCACCGGGTTAACTTCGATAACCTGACCCCGCTGTATCCTGACGAACGGCTGAACCTTGATACGCTTGATCCGACGGTCAAGGACAAGTCGGCCCGCGTGATCGATATCATCAGCCCGCAGGGCAAGGGCCAGCGCGCGCTGATCGTGGCGCCGCCGCGGACCGGCAAGACCGTACTGTTGCAGAACATCGCCAAGGCGATCACCGACAACCACCCAGAAGTATTCCTGCTGGTGCTGCTGGTCGATGAACGTCCCGAAGAAGTTACCGACATGCAGCGCAGCGTGAAGGGCGAAGTGATTTCATCAACGTTCGATGAACCCGCCTCGCGCCACGTACAGGTTGCGGAAATGGTGATCGAAAAGGCCAAGCGCCTGGTCGAACACAAACGCGACGTGGTGATCCTGCTGGATTCGATCACCCGCCTTGGCCGCGCTTATAACACCGTGGTTCCCAGTTCGGGCAAAGTGCTCACCGGCGGCGTCGATGCCAACGCCTTGCAGCGCCCCAAGCGCTTCTTCGGTGCTGCCCGCAACATCGAGGAAGGTGGCTCGCTCTCGATCATCGCGACTGCGCTGATCGATACCGGCAGCCGCATGGATGAAGTGATCTTTGAAGAGTTCAAGGGCACCGGTAACTCGGAAATCGTGCTAGATCGCAAGGTTGCGGACAAGCGCATCTTCCCGGCGCTGGATGTTGGCAAGTCCGGCACCCGCAAGGAAGAACTGCTGGTTGGCAAGGACAAGCTCAGCAAAATGTGGGTGCTGCGCCGCATCCTGATGCAGATGGGCACGATCGACGCGATGGAATTCCTGCTCGACAAGATGAAGGATTCCAAGACCAACGAAGATTTCTTCGCAACGATGAACCAATAACATGGCTTTGCTCGTTCCCCGGCACGCGGTTCTTACCGGTGCGCCGGGGGCGGGCAAGACAACGCTGCTCGATTCTGCTGCTGCTGCAGGGCTGGCCACGTCACCCGAAGTTGCGCGGCGGATCTTGCAGCAACCGGGCGGCATGAACTTGCGCCAAACCGATCCGCTGGGTTTTGCCGAAGCCATGATCGAGGGCCACGCCCGCGAATTTGAAGCCGCGCAGGAACGCGGCGGAACGGTTTTGTTCGACCGCGGATTTCCCGACGTTGTGGGTTTTCTGGACGTTTCCGGGCTGACCGTGCCCGCGGCAATCGACCGGGCCTGTCGGAACCTGCGTTACGATGGGCCGATCCTGCGGGCGCCGGCGTGGGCGGAAATCTACGTTCAGGATACGGAACGAACCCAGGACTGG
This sequence comes from Pseudomonadota bacterium, assembly GCA_046050825.1. Taxonomy (GTDB): domain Bacteria; phylum Pseudomonadota; class Alphaproteobacteria; order Sphingomonadales; family Sphingomonadaceae; genus Novosphingobium. The sequence continues at coordinate 2,357 of JBJOPJ010000026.1, read as the reverse complement.
CCACAGGCCATGGCCAGCGATGAAGCCATTACTGCTGCATGGCGGCGCTATGGCTATGATCCGATCAACCTTCCGTTCGGGCCGGTCGATGAACGATTGGCCTTTTTGCAGCGGCAGCTGGCCCGGTAATTGGTGCCGCCCGCTATTGCGCCGCCTGCAATTGCGCGGCCATCAGTTCCCACAGCTTGTTCACGGCTTTCAGTGGGCGAACCATAACTTTGAAATCATTTATATTTCCGTGGGAATCGAAATGGACAAGATCGATTCCGTTGATCTGGATACCATCGATTTCGGCGGTGAATTCCAGCAAGGCATCATCACCGTCAACCAGTTCGCGAACGTATTGGAAGCTGTCGTTGCCCAGTACGTGCGCCGCGGCGGTCAGGTACATCATGACCTTTGCCTTGCCGGCCTGCGGGGTGTGGACCACCGGCGAATGAAACACCGCATCCGGGGCGATCAGGCCGTCCAGAACTGCGGGATCATGGCCGCCGCCCATATATGCGTGCCAGCGTTCCAGCCCCGGGTGCTTTGCCATTCTGGTATCCTCTGCAGGTTTATCGGTTCGCCCTAGCATGACCCAGCTTGCGAAGAAGTTCCAGCCTCGCCTATGCCGGGTCGGTTAGGAGAGCGCATGAGCAACGATTATCGCGCCGTGATTGCCGCCGGGCTTGAAGCCTTGTCTGCGCGCGATGTCGATCGCGCTGCAGCGCTGCTGCGCGAAGCGGCGCAATTCGCGCCGGCACAGGATATTCCATGGGTGGCACTGGCCAATGCCGAACTGACCTTGGGGCGCAATGATGCCGCTGAAGCTGCATTGGACCGCCAGCTGGAATTTTCTCCCCGTGAAGTGGGCGCGTTGCTGCTGAAGGCTTGGCTGCGCGAGCAATCTGGCGATGCGCGCGCCGCATCAACTTTCTACCGCGCCGCGTTGAATCAAGCGGCGATTGACAACACGGTTCCGCCCGCGCTGGCAGCCCTGCATGCCCATGCCGGGCGCTATCTGGGTGAGGCCAGCGCCGGCTTTGAGGCCCATTTGCTGGAAGCCATCGGCACCGATTTGTCTCCGACGATGTCGGAAGCGGTCGACTTATTGACCGGAAAGCGGGAACTTTACCTGCAGGAACCTTCGGTGTTCTATTACCCGGGTCTGCCGCAAAAGCGCTTTTACGATCCGGCCGAATTTCCCTGGCTGGCGGATATGCTGGCACTGCTGGCACCAATGCAGGCCGAACTGGCGGCGATCTTGGCGGATGGGGCAGCCGGATTTTCGCCCTACGTTCAGCGCAAGCAAAACCGCCCAGCCCCCAACACGCCCTTGCTGGATAACGCCGCATGGACCGCGTTTCATTTTTGGCGCGATGGTGACCGGGTTGAAGATAACGCCGTTCGCTGTCCGGCAACAATGGCTGCATTGGCGCACGCGCCGCTGCCCCAGATCCCCGGACGGTCGCCGAACGCGCATTGGTCGCGGTTGCTGCCCGGTGCGCACATTGCGCCGCATACCGGCATGCTCAACACGCGGTTGATTTGCCATATTCCCATTCTGACGGCGCCGGATTGCTGGTTTCGGGTGGGGAATGAAACGCGGGGCTGGGTGGACGGCGTCCCGCTGGTGTTTGATGACAGCATCAATCACGAGGCCAAGAACGATGGCTTGCAGGAACGCGTAGTCCTGCTGTTCGAAATCTGGCGTCCGGAAATCGATGTGGCCGATCGCGATGCGATTGCGCGGATCTTTCAGGCGATCGGCACTTACGAATAGGGCGTGCGAATATCGCCCGGCGCCCGGCAACGGGGTTGGCGCGGTTCCCCGTTGCCGGGCGGGGCGGATCAACCCAGGTTGGCGTTCAGGAACGCTGCGGTGCGCGCATCTGCCAGTTGTGCCGCTTCCTCGCTCCGCCGGTTGCCCATTTCCGCGGCAAAGCCGTGGTCTAGCCCGACATAATCATGCAACGTGACCTTGGGATGGGAATCCAGCGCGGCGTGGATTGCGGCCTGGGCTTCGGGGGTAACGAAACCATCGGCCGTGGGAATGTGCAGCATCAGCGGCTTGGCGATGGCGTGGGCTTCGTTCAGCATCGTGTCGATCATGACGCCGTAATAGCCAACCGAGGCATCGATATCGATCCGCGCCGCGGCCATATAGGCCAGTCGCCCGCCCAGACAGTATCCCGCGCAGCCGACCTTTTCCGCACCTTCGCGGCGGGCCCAGTGGATCGTTGCTTCGATGTCGTAAACCCCGTCGGCGGGATCATATTGCTGGAAATAGCCAAAGGCTTCCTGCAGCTGGTCCGGCACATCGGGATCCAGTTCTACGCCCGGTGCAAAGCGCCAGAAAATGTCGGGCGCCACCG
>JBJOPJ010000025.1:0-22671 GCA_046050825.1 Pseudomonadota bacterium | reverse complement strand
TTGGCACCTTCGGCGGCAAAAACTTGCGCGGTGGCGCGGCCCATGCCGCTGCCCGCGCCAGTGACAAGCACGGTCAGGCCTTGGACCGAACGGCTGAGCTGGGTGTCAGACATGATCTCTCCTCGATATATTTTCCGGTAGAGTGGCCGTGTCGGGCGGGCTTGTCGAGAGGGCGGCGATCATGGCACAGGGCGGGGCATGACCACATTGCGCCCGCGCCGCTCCGCCCTTTACCTCCCCGCCTCCAACGCCAAGGCGCTGGCCAAGGCCCGCACCCTGCCGTGCGACGTGGTGATCCTCGATCTGGAAGATGCCGTTGCGCCCGAATTCAAGGCCGAGGCCCGCGCCGCAGCGGTGGCCGCGGTGCGCGAAGGCGGGTTCGGGCATCGCGAACTGGTGGTGCGGGCCAATGGCCTGAACACGCCATGGGGCCGAGATGATCTGGCCGCGATCGCGCAGGCCGGGCCGGATGCGGTGCTGGTGCCCAAGGTCAACGGCCCGGCAGATATTCGCGCCTATGATGCCCTGCTGGCCGCCGCGCCGCCGCAGCTGAAGCTGTGGGCGATGATCGAAACTTGCGCCTGCGTGCCGCAAATCGATGCGATTGCCGCTTGCGCCGCCGATACACGGCTGGCCGCCTTCGTGCTGGGCACCAATGATCTGGCCAAGGAAATGCGCGCGCAGCTGCGTCCCGGCCGGGCCCCGTTCCTGCCGATCCTGACGCTGACGGTGGCCGCCGCGCGGGCCCACGGCGTTGTCGTGCTGGACGGGGTGTGCAACGAATTCCGCGATCTGGATGCCTTCCGCGCCGAAGTGGAGCAGGGCCTTGAATGGGGCTTCGATGGCAAAAGCCTGATTCACCCCGATCAGATCGCGCCGTGCAATGCCGTCTTTACCCCCAGCGCCGCTGAAGTGGCTTGGGCGCAAGCGGTGGTCGCGGCGTTTAACCTGCCCGAAAACGCCGGCAAGGGCGCGATCCGGGTCGATGGCAAAATGGTGGAGTTGTTGCACCTGGAACAGGCGCAGCGCGTATTGGCGGTGGCTGCCGCGGTAGCCTAGCTGCGCAGCTTTTGCCCAGCCGCGCAGCTTTTTCTTAGCCGCGCAGCTTCTTGATCGTGGCCGAGAAGGTCAGCACCGGCTCATCGCCGTCGCTGATCGTGCCGCGCACGAAGATCAGGCTGCCGCCCTTGCGGGTCACTTCGCCCTTGGCTGTTAGCAGCGCGCCGGCGCGCCCCGGGCCGACGAATTCGCTCGACATCGTCACGGTAACGCCGCCCACCGGGCCACCGTTTTCAGCGATCATGAACAGCGCGTAATCGGCAAAGGTCAGCAGCGCGCCGCCATGGCAATGGCCCCAGCCGTTCAGGTTCTTGCGTTCAACCCGAAACCCGGCAACCGCCTTGCCATCTTCCCAGCGCACGTAAAACGGGCCTGCGTGATCCTCGAACGGTTCTTCGCTGGCCCACTTGTGCCAGCCCGCCCATTCGCCGTCCTCGATCAGGACCAGACGGGACGTGTTGACGCCTTCGGGGGCGGAAGACTGGGTTTCTGGCATTGGGGCATCCTCGCGACGGATTGCAGACGTGGGAATCGCGCGAAGCGCCCTAGCGCCGGTTGTGGGGGCTTGTCATTACCGATTGTCGGCCATCACTGATCGTCGAACCCGAATGGCGCGGCATCGCGGCGATAGTCATCGGCCAGGATGTCGCGGCCGACGGGCGGCACGGCGCGCGCCGCGCAAGCCGGGCGGTTGCACAACCGGCAGGTGACCCCGATCGGCGTGGGTTCGGGCGGGGCTATGCTGGCATCACAGCGCGCATAGACCAGCTTGGGCGCGTGTTCCGCCGCGCAGGCCAGCGCGATGGCGCGCATGACCGGCGGCCGATCGAAAGCGCCGCCGCCCGCGCGCACCGTGCGGGCGATTGAAAAGAACCGCTGGCCATCGGGCAGTTCCAGCAACTGGGTGGCGATTTCGCCGGGGCTGCGGAACACGGAATGGACGCTCCACAATGGGCAGCCGCCACCATGCCCAGCAAACGGGAAACCCGCGCCATCCAGCCGCTTTGAAACGTTCCCGGCCGGATCGACCCGGATGAAGAAGAACGGCACCCGCAGCATGCCCGGCTTGTTCAGCGTGGTCAGTCGGTGCGCGACTTGTTCGAAACTGGTGCCAAAGGCACGCCCCAGCGCTTCGATGTCATAATTGCGCGCTTCGACCGCGCGGGCGAAGCGATCATAGGGCATCAGGATTGCCGCCGCGCCGTAACTGGCCAGGGCGCGGCGCACCAGTGCGGCGGCGGTGGGGCTGGAAAATTCCTCGGCCGCGATGACTTTGGCGATGTCCTTGCGCATGGCGGTATAGGCGATGTGGGTGGCCACCTGAAAGGCGCGGCTGGCCCCGTCCAGCGTATCGTCGATCAGCAATTGTTCGTTGTGGCGATCATAGCGGCGCAGCGCATCCATCATCACGTCGGGCGGCAGGTAACGCACGCGCACCCCGGTGGTGGCGCGCAGCCATTCGGCCGCGCCGCCGCGCTTGGCGATTTCGGTGGCCAGTTCTTCGGCGCGGGTATCAAGCCCGTGGAAGTAGTTGCGTTCCCGCGCCACAAACCGGCGGGCCTCGGCCACGGGATCGTTCTCATCCGGGCTGTCGCGGCGTTCGGCCAGCATCCGTTGTTCGCGGGTGTAAGCGGAATGGAGCCGCAACAGCGCCTCGCTCACGCCCGGAAAGCTGGTGGCCAGATCGGCAATTTCCAGCGCCGGCAGATCGATATCGGCAAAGATCGGGTCGCGCAGCACGGCGGCAATCCGCTTGGCGTAATCTTCGGCATCCTCGCCCGCGAATTCGGCCAGGTCGAACTTGTAGCTTTTGGCCAGCCGCAGCAGCAGATCGGCGGTCAGCGGGCGCTGGTTGCGTTCCAGCAGGGCCACATAGCTGGGCGAAATCGCCAGGTCGGCGGCCATGGCTTGCTGGGTGAGGCCCAGTTCGCGGCGCAGGCGCTTCAGGCGCGGACCAAGGTAAAGGGGGCGGGATTCGGCCATGTGGCGCATTTTGTCACGCCTGCACAACTTTACAAGGAAAAGATGTAAAGCATTACAAGCCGACTCCGTGGCCGCTTTTCGCACGGCGCGTCCGGCGGCATTTTCCACGCATCGACAGCCCGCTGATCCGGGCCAGCGCATGAGGACAAATGCCATGACCTACCAGCAGACCATCGCCGACGCGGGCAAGGAAATCGGCCGTTTCGAACAGACCTGGAACGGCATCGAAGCAGAATCGATTGCCCGCATGCGGTTGCAGAACCGGTTCAAGACCGGGCTGGATATCGCCCGCTACACCGCGAAGATCATGCGCGAAGACATGGCCGCCTATGATGCCAGCCCGGCCAATTACACCCAGTCGCTGGGGTGCTGGCACGGCTTTATCGGCCAGCAGAAGATGATTTCCATCAAGAAGCACTTCGGCACTACCAAGGGTCGCTACCTTTACCTGTCGGGCTGGATGGTTGCCGCGCTGCGCAGCGAATTCGGCCCGCTGCCCGATCAGTCGATGCACGAAAAGACCACCGTGCCGATGCTGATCGAAGAACTTTACACGTTCCTGCGCCAGGCCGATGCCCGTGAACTGGGCATGCTGTTCCGCGATCTCGATGCGGCCCGCGCCGCCGGGGACGAGGTCAAGACCAAGCAGGTTCAGGCCGCGATCGATGGCCACCAGACCCACGTGGTGCCGATCATCGCCGATATCGATGCCGGGTTCGGCAATGCCGAAGCCACCTATCTGCTGTCGAAGAAGATGATCGAAGCTGGTGCTTGCTGCATCCAGATCGAAAACCAGGTTTCGGATGAAAAGCAGTGCGGCCATCAGGACGGCAAGGTTACCGTGCCGCACGAAGACTTTCTCGCGAAGATCCGGGCCGTGCGGTACGCGTTCATGGAGTTGGGCGTTGAAGACGGCGTGATCGTGGCCCGCACGGACTCGCTCGGCGCCGGCCTGACCAAGCAGATCGCGTTTACCCGCGAAGCTGGCGATATCGGCGATCAGTACAACAGCTTCCTCGATTGCGACGAAGTTGATGCTGGCAACGTTGGCCACGGCGATGTGCTGATCAGCCGCGACGGCAAGCTGCTGAAGCCCAAGCGCCTGCCTTCGAACTTGTACCAGTTCCGCGCCGGTACGGGCGAAGATCGCTGCGTGCTTGATTGCATCACCAGCCTGCAGAACGGTGCCGACTTGCTGTGGATCGAGACCGAAAAGCCGCATATCGGCCAGATCGGCGGCATGGTTGACCGGATCCGCGAAGTGATCCCGAACGCCAAGCTGGTCTACAACAATTCGCCCAGCTTCAACTGGACGCTGAACTTCCGCGAGCAAGTGTTCGATGCGTGGAGCGCCGAAGGCAAGGACGTTTCGGCCTATGACCGGGCCAAGCTGATGAGCATCGATTACGATGGCAGCGACCTGTCGAACGAAGCCGACGAACGGATCCGCACCTTCCAGCGCGATGCCGCGGCGCAGGCCGGCATTTTCCATCACCTGATTACTCTGCCGACTTATCACACTGCGGCGCTCAGCACCGATAACCTGGCCAAGGAATACTTCGGCGATCAGGGTATGCTGGGTTACGTCAAGGGCGTGCAGCGTCAGGAAATCCGCCAGGGCATCGCCTGCGTGAAGCACCAGAACATGTCGGGCAGCGACATCGGCGATGACCACAAGGAATACTTCGCTGGCGAAGCCGCGCTGAAAGCGGGCGGTTCGGCCAATACGATGAATCAGTTCGCGGCGTAATCCCGCCGCGGGGAACCAATTTGCGGCCTGACCGGCCGCGGGGAACCAGTTCGCAGCCTAACCGCTGCACACCACTTCCTGGGGAGGAAGTTTGGCCCGTCACGCGCCCCTTTCGCGTGGCGGGCCATTTCTTTGTGTGGCGAAGCGGGGTAGGGGCAGTGCATCATGCTGCGCCTCAACGAACTGAAACTCCCGCTGGACCACACTGCGGATGATCTGCCTGCCGCGATTTGCCAGCGGCTGGGCCTTCGCGCTGACGAACTCGATCGCTTTACCGTGGTTAAGCGCGGCAACGATGCCCGCAAAAAATCCGCGATCCAGCTGGTCTATGCGCTGGATGTGGCGGTGCGGGACGAAGCCAGTGTGCTGGCGCGCTGTGCCGGCGATCACAACGTTCGGCCAACGCCCGATACCAGCTACAAGTTCCCCACCCATGCCCCCGATGGCTGGGCCAACGATCCGAATGCGCCGCGCCCGGTGGTGATCGGGGCCGGGCCGTGCGGCTTGCTGGCCGCGCTGGTGCTGGCGCAGATGGGGTTTCGGCCAATCATCATCGAACGCGGCAAGGCCGTGCGCGAACGCACCAAGGACACGTGGGGGCTGTGGCGCAAAAGCGTGCTGAACCCCGAAAGCAACGTGCAGTTTGGCGAAGGCGGGGCCGGCACCTTTTCCGATGGCAAACTCTATTCCCGGATCAAGGACCCGCGCCATCTTGGCCGCAAGGTGCTGGTCGAATTCGTCAAGGCCGGCGCGCCTGACGATATCCTGACCGAGGCCCACCCGCATATCGGCACGTTCCGGCTGGTCACCATGGTGATGTCGATCCGCGAAACGATCGAACGGCTGGGCGGCGAATACCGGTTCGGCACGCGGGTCGATGATTTTGCGGTTGAACCGGCCGCGGACGGCCAGCAGCAGTTGCAGGGGCTGTACCTTTCCACCGGCGAATTCCTGCCCTGCGAACACGTCATCATGGCGGTGGGCCATTCGGCCCGCGATACGTTCACCAAGCTGCACGAACGCGGCATCCACATCGAAGCCAAACCGTTTGCGATCGGCGTGCGGATCGAACACCCGCAAAGCTGGATCGACAAAGCGCGTTATGGCCCGGCGGCCGGCAACAAGATTCTTGGCCCGGCGGCCTATTCGATCGCGCACAAGGCTTCGAACGGGCGCAGCGTCTATTCGTTCTGCATGTGCCCCGGCGGGCGCGTGGTGGCCGCCACCAGCGAGGAAGGCCGCGTTGTGACTAACGGGATGAGCCAGTATTCCCGCGCCGAATTCAACGCCAATTCCGGGCTGGTGGTCGATATTGATCCCGACCGCGATTTCCCCGGCCATCCGCTGGCCGGCATGGAACTGCAGCGCAAGCTGGAAGCGCTGGCTTTCGTCGCGGGCGGCTCGAACTATCAGGCGCCGGGCCAGAAAGTGGGCGATTTCCTGAAAGACGAACCGTCGACCGCGTTTGGTTCGGTGATCCCGTCTTACCAGCCCGGCGTAAAGCTGACCGAACTGAAGCAGTGCCTGCCCGATTTCGTGATTGATGCGATCCGCGAGGCGTTGCCCGTGTTCGGGCGGCAAGTGCCGGGCTACGATCACCCCGATGTGGTGATGACCGGGGTTGAAACCCGCACCTCATCGCCGATCCGCATCCGGCGCGGGGCCGATTGCCAAAGCATCAACACGCGCGGGCTTTACCCGGCGGGCGAAGGTGCGGGCTATGCCGGGGGCATCCTTTCGGCGGCAGTCGATGGGATCAAGGTGGCCGAGGCACTGGCGCTGGAACTGGTCACCGCGGCATGAGCGAAAGCTTCGATGCGATCATCCTCGGCGCGGGGGCGGCGGGGTTGATGTGCGCCAGCGTGGCGGGGCAGCGCGGACGGCGCGTGGCGTTGCTCGATCATGCCGAAACGCCGGGCAAGAAGATCCTGATTTCGGGCGGGGGGCGGTGCAATTTCACCAATCTCCAGACGGTGCCCGAACGCTACCTTTCGGCCAATCCGCATTTCGCGAAATCGGCGCTGAGCCGCTATACCCCGCAGGATTTTCTGGCGCTGGTCGAACGCTATGGGATTGCCTGGCACGAAAAGACGCTGGGCCAGCTGTTTTGCGATGGATCGGCGCGGCAGATCGTCGATCTGTTGCTGGCGGAATGTGCCACGGGGGCGGTGGACCTGCGCTGCGGCGCCCCGGTGGGCGAAGTGGCGCACGCCGATGGCCTGTATCGGGTAACCCACGGGGGCCGGGTGCTGAGCGCTCCGGCGCTGGTGATCGCCACGGGCGGCCCATCGATCCCGCAGATGGGGGCCAGCGGCTTTGCCTATGATCTGGCCCGCCAGTTCGGCCTGAAAGTGGTGGAGCCGCGCCCGGCGCTGGTGCCGCTGACACTGGGCGGCGACGATGTGCTGTTTCGCGAACTGTCCGGGGTTTCGGCCGAAGTCGTGGCCAAGTGTCACACGGCCGCCTTCCGCGAAGCGGCGCTGTTCACCCATCGCGGGCTGTCCGGCCCGGCCATCCTGCAAGTTTCGTCGTACTGGAAGCGGGGCGATCCGGTGCGGATCGACTTCCTGCCCGATCGCCCGGCGGGTTGGCTGCTGGAAGCCAAGCGCACCCATCCGCGCCTGCGCCTGCGCAAGGTCTTGGGCGAAGCGCTGTCCGATCGGTTGGCGGGGCGGCTGGCCGAACTGATCGGGCTTGATGGCGAACTGGGCCAGCTGGCGGACAAGCCGCTGCGCGCGGCCGAAACCCGGCTGGCCGATTGGGCGTTCGTTCCCAACGGCAGCGAAGGGTTCGCCAAGGCCGAAGTAACCGCCGGCGGGATCAGCACGGCCGAGCTATCCAGCCAGACGATGGCCGCCAAGAAAGCGCCCGGCCTGTACGCCATCGGCGAGGCCGTGGACGTTACCGGCTGGTTGGGCGGCTACAATTTCCAGTGGGCTTGGGCCAGCGGCTGGGCGGCGGGTCAGGCGCTGTGATCGATGGCGCAAGCGCCGCTCCTGACGGCGGCCCAGCTTTGGTGATTGCCAAATTTAATTGAGCGGTTAAACGAGTCGTCAAACAGATTCCACGGAGGGGATTCATGGCGCTCAAGACACGCATTACCGAACTGCTCGGCATCGAGCATCCGATCGTTCAGGGCGGGATGCAATGGGTCGGCACCGCCGATATGGCCGCCGCCGTTTCGAATGCTGGCGGGCTTGGCATCATCACCGCGCTGACCCAGCCCAGCCCCGCCGCGCTGGCCGCCGAAATCGAACGCTGCAAGGGCATGACTAGCAAGCCGTTCGGCGTGAACATCACCGTGTTCCCGGCCATCAACCCGCCCGATTACAAGGCCTATGCGCAGGCCGTGATCGATGCCGGGGTGAAAGTGGTGGAAACGGCCGGCACCCCTGCGGTGCGCGAAATCTGGGAACAGATGAAGCCCCACGGGATCAAGATCCTGCACAAATGCACCGCCGTTCGCCACGCCGTTTCGGCTGAAAAGGCCGGCGTTGATGTGATCTCGATCGACGGGTTCGAATGCGCTGGCCATCCCGGCGAAGACGATATTCCGGGCTTGATTCTGATCCCCGCCGCGGCTGACAAGGTCAAGATCCCGCTGCTGGCTTCGGGCGGGTTTGGCGATGGGCGCGGGCTGGCCGCTGCGCTGGCGCTGGGCGCCGAAGGGATCAACATGGGCACGCGGTTCTGCGCCACCGTGGAAGCGCCGATCCACCAGAACTTCAAACAGGCGATGGTCGATAACGACGAACGCGCCACCGCGCTGATTTTCCGCAGCTATCGCAACACCGCCCGCGTGGCCAAGAACGGCATCGCCCAAGCGGTTGTGGCCGCCGAAGCCGAAGGCAAACCGTTCGAAGCGGTGGCCGATCTGGTCAAGGGCGTGCGCGGCCGTGAAGGGCTGAGCACCGGCGATACCGAACACGGAATCTGGACGGCAGGCATGATTCAGGGCCTGATCCATGATATCCCCACCTGCCACGATCTGGTCAGCCGGATTGTCGGCGATGCCGAACAGATCATCCGGGACCGTCTTGCCAGCAAGCTGGCCTGATCCCCGATCCGAGAGAGGAGCATTTCAATGGCTGAAGCTTATATCATCGACGCTTGCCGCACCCCGCGCGGGATTGGCAAGCCCGGCAAGGGCGCGCTTTCGCACCTGCACCCGCAGCATCTGGCCGCCACTGTGCTGAAGGCGCTGAAAGATCGCAACAACCTCGATACGTCGACCGTGGACGATGTGATCTGGTCAACTTCGTCGCAGAACGGCAAGCAGGGCGGCGATTTGGGCCGCATGGCCGCGCTGGCCGCCGGGTATGACATTACCGCTTCGGGCATGACGCTGGACCGCTTCTGCGGCGGCGGCATCACTTCGGTGAACCTGGCCACGGCGGCGGTCATGTCGGGCATGGAAGATTGCGTGATTGCCGGCGGCACCGAAATGATGAGCTTCACTGCGGCTTACGGCGCGGAACTGGCCAATGCCGGGGTCAAGCCGCTGGGCATGGGTTCGGGCAACCCGGAACTTGATGCGCTGCACCCGCAATCGCACCAGGGCGTGTGCGGCGATGCGATCGCGGCGATGGAAGGGATCGATCGCCATGCGCTGGATACCCTGGCGCTGGTATCGCAGGAACGGGCCGATCGCGCGATCCGCGAAGGTCGCTTCGACAAGTCGCTGATCACCGTTTACAACCCCGATGGCACCGTGGCGCTTGACCACGAGGAATTTCCCCGCCCCGAAACCACCGCCGAAGGCCTTGCTTCGCTGAAGGCCAGCTTTGACGGGATCGCCGATTTCGATCTGGGTGGCACCACGTTCCGCAAGCAGATCCAGCGCCGCTACCCCGATCTGAACTGGAAGGGCGTGCATCACGCCGGCAACAGTTCGGGCGTGGTCGATGGCGCCGGTGCGGTGCTGATCGCCAGCAAGGAATATGCCGACAAGCACGGCCTCAAGCCGCGCGGCCGCGTGGTGTGCTATGTCAACCAGGGCGATGATCCAACCCTGATGCTGAACGCGCCGGTTCCGGCCGCGAAGAAGGCGCTGGAAAAGGCCGGCCTGAAAAAGGACGACATCGACATCTTCGAAATCAACGAAGCGTTTGCCGTTGTGGCCGAAAAGTTCATCCGCGATCTCGATCTGGATCGCACCAAAGTGAACCCCAATGGCGGCGCGATGGCGCTGGGCCACCCGATCGGGGCAACCGGTTCGATGCTGATCGGCACCGCGCTGGATGAACTGGAACGCACCAACGGGCGTTATGCCCTGATCACGATGTGCGCGGCGGGCGGCATGGCCCCGGCGATTATCATCGAACGGCTCGGCTAAGCCCCAGCGGCAATTTAGCTCTTTGCGCCCCGGCCGTAGCTGATACGGTCGGGGCATTTCGTTTGAGAGAGAGACGGATGACTGCCTTGCTTGATCAGATCGCCGCGATTGTCGGCCCCAAGGGCTTGATTTCGGGCGAAGACGTGGCCCTGCGCGCGGCCGATTGGATGGGGCTGGCCAAATGTCAGGCCAAGGCCGTGGTCCGTCCGGCCAGCACGCAGGAACTGTCGGCCGTGATGAAGCTGTGCCACGCTGCCGGGCAGGTGGTGGTGCCGGTCGGCGGGCTGACGGGGCTGGTCCATGGCACGGATTCCGCGCCCACCGACATTCAGGTTTCGCTGGAACGGATGCGCGCGGTCGAAGCGGTCGATCCGGTCGGGCGGACCATGACGGTTGAAGCCGGCATTCCGGTGCAGGCCGCGCAAGAAGCGGCCGAGCAGCACGGCCTGAAATTTGCGGTGGATTGGGGCGGGCGCGGTTCGGCCACGATCGGCGGCGGCATTTCCACCAACGCGGGCGGCAATGCGGTGATCCGCTATGGCATGATGCGTGACAACGTGTTGGGCGTGGAAGCCGTACTGGCCGATGGCACGATCATTTCGGCCATGAACAGCCTGCTCAAAAACAACGCGGCCTATGATCTGAAGCACTTGTTCATCGGCAGCGAAGGCACGTTGGGGATCGTGACCCGCGCGGTGCTGAAATTGCAAAGCGCGCCGCTGGGCCAATCGACCGCGCTGGTGGCATTGGACAGCTTCGCGGCGGTGCAGCGCTTCTTCATGCACATGGGGCAGCGGCTGGGCAGCGGCCTGACCGCGTTCGAAGTGATGTGGGCCAGCTTTTACGAACCGATCGCGATCACGTCGGGCCGCCACAACCCGCCGCTGCCGGGCGGGCATCCGTTTTACATTCTGACCGAAATGAGCGGACTTGATCCCGAGCGCGATGCCGAAGTGTTCGCCGCTGTGCTGGCGGATGCGCTGGAACAGGGCATCGTGGTGGATGCGGTGATCGCCGCCAGCAAGGCGCAAGGCACGCAGATGTGGGCGATCCGCGACGATATTGAGGCGCTATACCACCACACCCTGCCATCGGTGACGTTCGATGTCAGCATGCCGATCACCGCGATGGACGCCTATGTTGGCAAAGTTCGCGCCGATGTGCAGGCGGCTTGGGGCGATGCGGCGAAACTGGTGGTGTTCGGCCATATCGGTGATGGCAATTTGCACTTGCTGGTTGGCCCGCGCCCGTTTGACGAAGCCGCCCGCCACCACGCCGAAGAAATCGTCTATGGCGCGCTGGTGCCGGTCAAGGGTTCGATTTCCGCCGAACACGGCATCGGCGTGGAAAAGCGCGATTGGCTGCACATTTCGCGCACGCCTGAGGAGATCGCGCTGATGCGCACGCTGAAAACAGCGCTGGACCCCAAGGGCATCCTCAATCCCGGCAAAGTGCTGGCCTAGCTTTCCAGCAAGACCTCGCGCCCCACATCGCGGGCGTTGATCGCGCCTGACAGGCCCAGCGCGGTGCGCATGTCCTGCTTCATCAGGCCCAGCATCCGGGTTAGCGCCGCTTCGCCGCCGGCGGCCAGCGCCATCACCCACGGCCGGCCGATCAACGCGGCCTTGGCCCCCAGCGCCAAGGCGCGCACTAGATCTTGTCCCGAGCGGATTCCGCCGTCGACCAGCAGCGTGGTCTGATCGCCCACGGCATCGGCAATGCGCGGCAGCATCGCTGCGGTAGAGGCCACGCCATCCAACTGGCGCCCGCCGTGGTTGGACACGATCATCCCATCGGCGCCAATGCTGACCGCCTGCCGGGCATCGGCCACATCCAGCACGCCTTTCAGCACCAGTTTTCCCGGCCAGACCTGGCGCAGCCATTCGATGTCCCGCCACGTCACGGAAGGATCGAACTGGGTGCCGGTCCAGTGCAGGTAATCGCGCGGGTTGGCCGATTGCTGCACATAGCGGGCCAGATTGCCGAAGCCATGCGGCCCGCCGCGCAGCCCCACGTCGATTGCCCAGCCCGGGTGCAGCGCATAGTCGATCACACCCGAACGCAACCGGCCCCATGGGCCAAGCCCGCCGGCCATGCCGTTGCGGATATCGCGATAGCGCGTGCCCAGCACTGCAAGGTCGATCGTGAAGGCCAGCGTTTCCACCCCGTGCGCGCGGGCCCGTTCAAGGATTTCCTGCACGATGCCGCGGTCTTTCAGCATATAAAGCTGGAACCAGAATGGCCGGTCTGAAACCTGCGCCACTTCTTCCATCGGGCAGATGCCCACGGTGGACAGGCAAAAGTCGATCCCGGCCTTGTCCGCCGCGCGCTTGGCCTGCACTTCGCCGCGCCGCGCGGTCATCCCGCCCATGCCCACCGGGGCCAGCACCAGCGGCATGGCCAGCTTGCGGCCGAACAGGTCCACCGAACAGTCCATCGCCGATGCATCGCACAGCACCTTCTGGTTGAGTTTTACCGCCTCCCAGTCGGCCGTGTTGCGGCGCAGGGTTACCTCCGCACCCGATCCGCCATCGATGTAATCGAACAGGAAGCGGGGCAGGTGCCGCTCTGCATCGCGCCGGAAATCGCCATAGCTGGCCGGCAGCAGGTTCAGCGATGTGCCCATCAGAGCAGCGCCTCGATCAGGCGCGGCCCCTTGTGCGCCAAGGCATCGACCAAGGCTTCGCGGAAAGCTTCGGCGGTGGACACGCGCACCGCGGGCACCCCCATGCCCTGCGAAATTTCGGCCCAGTTGATCGCCGGGTTCTTCAGATCGAGCATCGACAGCGCCTTGGGGCCGGGGTTCTGCACGCCCACCCGCATCAATTCGATGTTGAGGATCGCGTAAGACCCATTGTTCAGGATGATCGTGGTTACATCCAGATTTTCGCGCGCCATCGTCCACAGCGCCTGATTGGTGTACATCCCGCTGCCATCGGCTTGCAGCGCGATGACCTTGCGGGTCGGGCAGGCAACCGCCGCGCCCACCGCAACCGGCAAGCCTTGGCCAATCGCGCCGCCGGTCAATTGCAACCAATCGTGCGGTTTGGCCCCCGCGCTCATCGCGAAGCTAGCGCCGCCCTGCGTGGCGCCTTCATCCGAGACGATGGCGTTTTCGGGCAGCAGTTCCGCCAGAATTGCGCCAAGGTTGGCCGCGTTAAGCTGGCCCGGTTCGGCCGGGAACAGGGCGGGGGCTTGCACCAAAGCCGGCTCTGCCGGGGCATCCAATGCGGCGGCCAGCCCCGCCAGCGCGGCGTGGGCATCTTCGCGCAGCGAGGCCAGGCGGACCAGCTGTGCCGCCGGCGGGGACAGGAAGCTGGGCTTGCCGGGATAGGCAAAGAACGACACCGGCGGTTCGGTTCCGACGAATACGATGGTGCGAAATTCGGCCAGATAGGCTTCGGCTTGTTCCCCGAAATAGGGCAGCTTTTCCACCGCAACCCGGCCCGTACCGCGTTGGTGGCGGGTGGCGAACGTTTCCGCGATCAGCCGCGCGCCGGTGGCAGCCGCGATCCGTCCGGCTTCGATCAGCGCCTCTTCGCGCAGGGCGCGGCCGCCCAGAAACAGGCATTTTGGTCCTTCGCCCGCGCGCAAAGCCTCGGCAGCGGCGGCGATTGCGGCGGCAGGCGCCTGGGGCGCGGCGGGCAGGGTGGGCACGGCCACCGTGGCCGAACCTTCGCTCCACGCATGATCCGCCGGGACGATCACGGTGGCGACTTTGCCGGGATAGCTTTGCGCCACGGCAAAGGCTTCGGCGCCGGCCTGCGCCAGATCGCGTTCGGACGTGGAAACGCGCACCCAATCGGACATCGGCCGGGCCACGCCGTGGGCATCGGATGTCAGCGGGGCGTTGTAATGCAGGTGGTAGGTGGCGTGATCGCCCACCATGTTGATCACCGGCGATCCCGCCCGGCGGGCATTGTGCAAGTTGGCCAAGCCGTTGCCCAGTCCGGGGCCAAGGTGCAGCAGGGTTACCGCCGGCTTATCGGCCATGCGGCCATAGCCATCGGCCGCGCCGGTAACCACGCCTTCGAACAGGCCAAGGATCGCGCGCATCCCGTGGGTGCGATCGACCGCTGCAACCAATTGCATTTCCGATGTGCCGGGGTTGGCGAAGCAGACTTCGACCCCGCAATCCTTCAGCGTTTGTACAAACGCTTCTGCCCCGTTCATCCCTGCATCCTCCATGTTTGAAGGCAGGCTAGCGCGGGGAATGCGGGACCGGAAGGGGTTTCGCGCCGATCAATCGGGTTGCGCGTCGCAGATCAGGCAAAGGGCGTGGATAATTGAGCGAACCATCGGATCGGTCAGGCGATAAAACCGGGTTTGGGCTTCGCCGCGAATGCCCACCACGCCTTCATCGCGCAGCAGGGCAAGGTGCTGGGAAACCGCCGACTGTGACAGGCCGACCAGATCGATCAGTTCGGATACCGATGCTTCGCCTTCATCCAGCCGGCACAGCATCATCAAGCGTTCGGGATGGCTGAGCAGCTTGAGCCGCGCCGCCATCGCAGCCGCATTGGTTTTCAGTTCGGACAGATCGGTAGGCTTCATTGCAGCGCCTTCCCTTAGGTATTTCCTGCGCCCGCGCAAGCACCACGTTGCCGGTGCAGACGGTAGATTGCGAAGTTCATTCAATCGGCAATCCCGCCGCACGCCACGCGCCGAACCCGCCGGCAAGGTGCGTATCCACTTCAGCGCGGGCTGCTTCGCATTTGTCCAGCGCCATGGCTGAACGGCGCCCTGCCGCACAGTTAAGGACGATCACTTTGCCATGTCCGTGCGGAAGTTGTGCCGTGCTGAACGTGGACAGCGGCATATTTTGGGCGCCGGGGATGTGCCCGGCTGCAAATTCATTCGGCTCGCGCACATCAATCACCAGTGCCCGTCCATCACGCAGCAATTCGGCCAGTTGCGCCGGGGTCAGTTCATTGTGCTGCGATTGTCCGAAACCGAACATCGTCATTCCTCGCAATTCAGGAGCAGGGATATTTGCACTTGCTTATATTCATTGCTATTAATATAAGTCAATTCCAATATTGGTTCGCGAATCGAGCCCCAGTCCTGTCGCACCGCCCCCAATTTGCGGCAGGACAACCAGGCGGCACCCCCGGCCTGCTCATCTGAGCCAGCGCCGGGGGTGCCGTTCAAAGGCTGGGTCCGTCTAGCGCAGGGTGTTAACAGGAATGACTGATCCCGTTCTTTCCCAAGCCATCGTGCAGATCGGTTCGGCGCGCGCCGCCGGCCGGGTTCCGATCGTCAAAACCTTTTTCGATCCGGCCACTTTCACCGCCAGCCACGTGGCATACGATGCCGCAACCCGCCGTGCGGCGATTGTCGATCCGGTGCTTGATTTTGATCAGGCATCGGGGCGCACCAGCACCACATCGGCGCAAGCGATAGTCGATTACGTCCGCGCCGAAGGGCTGAGCGTGGAATGGTTGCTGGAAACCCACGCTCACGCGGATCACCTGTCGGCCGCGCCGTTCCTGCAACACCAGCTGGGCGGAAAACTGGTGATCGGCGGCGCGATCCGGGCCGTGCAGGAAACCTTTGCCAAAGTGTTCAACGAACCCGGCAGCTTTGCCTGCGATGGTTCGCAGTTCGATCGGTTGATGGATGATGGCGCGCGCTTTTCGGTGGGCGGGATCGAGGCCGTTGCCTTGCATGTGCCGGGGCATACCCCCGCCTGCCTTGCCTATGTGATCGGCGATGCCGTGTTCGTGGGCGATACGCTGTTCATGCCAGATTATGGCACGGCGCGCTGCGATTTTCCGGGCGGAGACGCGCGCACGCTGTATCGTTCGATCCGCCGCCTGCTGGCGCTGCCCGGCGAAACGCGGGTGTTCCTGTGCCACGATTATCAGGCTCCGGGGCGCACCAGCTTCGTCTGGGAAACCACGATCGGCGCCCAGCGAACCGGGAATGTCCACGCCCACGAAGGGATCGCCGAGGACCAGTTCGTGGCGATGCGCGAAGCGCGCGATGCCACGCTGGATATGCCGCGGTTGATCCTGCCTTCGGTACAGGTGAACTTGCGCGGTGGGCGCCTGCCCGAACCAGAGGCGAACGGGGTCAGCTACCTCAAGCTGCCGGTCAACCTGCTGTGATCGGGCCTGCTGTGATCGGCACAGACCTGGTTTGGCTGCTGGCCGCGCTCTGCGGCGTGCTGGTGGGCTTTACGCTGGGATTGGTGGGCGGGGGCGGATCGATTCTCGCGGTTCCGCTGATGGTCTATGTGGTAGGGGTGAAGAACCCGCATATTGCGATTGGCACCAGTGCGCTGGCGGTGGCCGCCAATGCGCTGGCCGGCTTGGCCAACCACGCCCGCGCGGGCAACGTCAACTGGCGCTGCGGCGGGGCTTATGCCTTGGCCGGGGTGATCGGCGCGTTTGCCGGATCGAGCCTGGGCAAGGCGGTTGACGGACAAAAGCTGCTGTTCCTGTTCGCCTTGCTGATGCTGGTGGTTGGCGGCTTGATGTTTCGCGGGCGCGGTAACGAAGGGGTCGAAGGCGTGGTTTGCAACCGTGATAATTTTCCCAAGGTTGCCACGTTCGGTTTCGGCACCGGCATGCTTTCGGGTTTTTTCGGGATTGGCGGCGGGTTTCTGATCGTGCCGGGGCTGGTTGCGTCCACGGCGATGCCGGTGTTCCGTGCGGTGGGGACTTCGCTGGTGGCGGTCAGTGCGTTTGGCCTGACCACCGCCTTCAACTATGCAGTATCGGGGCTGGTCGATTGGCCGCTGGCCGGCAGCTTTATCGTGGGCGGCATCGCCGGCAGCGTGATCGGCACGGCGGCATCGCGCCGATTGTCCGCGCACAAGGGACGCCTGACCACGGTGTTCGCCGTGCTGGTGGTGCTGGTGGCTTGTTATACCCTGTACCGCAGCTATCTGGCGCTTGTTGGCTGATCTGGTGCGCAATGGGCTTGTCCCGCCAGCACGACCGGGTAATGACCGGCAGAATCGGAACCGAGGACGAGGGCGGAAATGCATTACGACGTGTTGATCGTTGGCGCGGGGCAGGGCGGTGCCGGTGCGGCCATTCAGCTGCGCCAGCAGGGCTTTGCCGGCACGATCGGCATGATCGGGCGCGAAGCCGAACCCCCGTATGAGCGCCCGCCGCTGTCCAAGGAATACATGCTGGGCGACAAGACTTTTGACCGGCTGTATATCCGCCAGCCCGATTTCTGGGCGTCAAAGGGCATCGATCTGGTGCTGGGCACCGAAGTTTCCACCATCGATCCGGCGGGGCAGTCGGCCCTGCTGTCTGATGGACGCACCGTGACGTATGGGGATGTTATCTGGGCCACCGGCGGTGATCCGCGCAAGCTGACGATCCCCGGCGCGCAGCTTGCGGGCGTTCACGGCGTGCGCACGCGCGAGGATGCCGATGCGATCCTGGCGCAGTTGGAACAGGTGACGCGGGTGGTGGTGATTGGCGGGGGCTATATCGGGCTGGAAGCGGCCGCGGTGCTGCGCAAGCTGGGCAAGGACGTGACCTTGCTGGAAGTGCTGCCGCGCGTGCTGGCGCGCGTTGCCGGGCCGCAGCTGTCCGAATTCTATGAAGCCGAACACCGCGCCCACGGGGTTGATCTGCGCACCGCAACCGGGGTGGACGAAATTCTGGGCGATACCCGCGTGACCGGGGTGAAACTGGCCGATGGCAGCGAAATCGCGTGCCAGCTGGTGATCGTGGGCATCGGCATTATTCCGGCGGTGGGCGCGTTGATCGCGGCTGGGGCCGCTGGCGGCAACGGGGTGGACGTGGATGAATTCTGCCGCACCAGCCTGCCGCATGTCTATGCCATCGGCGATTGCGCGGCCCATGCCAACGGCTTTGCCGAAGGCGCGGTGATCCGGCTGGAAAGCGTGCAGAACGCCAACGATCAGGCGGCGTGTGCGGTGAAATCGATCCTTGGCGATCCGCAGCCTTATAAAGCCACGCCGTGGTTCTGGTCGAACCAGTATGACCTGAAGCTGCAAACCGTTGGCCTGTCATCGGGGCATGATGCAACCGTTCTGCGCGGCGATCCGGCGACGCGCAGCTTTTCGGTGCTGTATCTGAAAGCTGGCAAGCTGATCGCGGTCGATGCGGTCAACGCGATGAAGGACTATGTGCAGGCCCGCAAGCTGGTGGAAGAAGGCGCGGTGATCGCGCCCGATGATCTGGCCGATGCCAGCCGCCCGCTGAAGGAATTGCCCCGCGCCTGATCGGCGGGGTGGTTAATCGTCGGCGCGGCGATAGGCGGGCAAGTGGATACCAAACGCGATCGCGCTACCGCGCAGCGCGAAGCCGGCAATGGCGGCAAGGGGCCAGATCACTTCGCGCGGCAATCCCAGCACCGTGCCGCCCGCGCAGACTGCGGCGGCCAGCGCGGCTGCGGTCACGTATAGTTCGGGCCGCATGACGATCGATGGCCGGCCGGCCAGAACATCGCGGATGATCCCGCCAACGCAGCCGGTAATGATCCCCATCAACACCGCCGGCACCGGGGCCACGGCATAAGCCAGCGCCTTGGCCGTGCCCAGCATGGCATAAGCGCCAAGCCCGGCGGCATCGGCCCATTCCAGAAATTCGCCTTCCCACCACTTGCGCCCAAACAGGATCGGGGGGGTGAACCATGTCACCAGCGCAACCCCAAGACAGACCGCCGAAACCCACGGATCGCGCACCCAGAACACCGGCGCGCCGATCAGCAGATCGCGCACGGTGCCGCCGCCGACCCCGGTAACCAGCGCAAAGAACCCCATTGTCACGAACGTTTGCCGCAGCCGCGCGGCCAGCAGCGCGCCCGACAAGGCGAACACGGCCGTAGCCAGCAGATCAAGCACGGTGGGAAATTGGGGGATGGCGCCGGTCATGTTTGCGGCGGCCTTATTCCTCGACCAGATCCTGCAGCTTGGCCATCAGCGTCTGGATGCGGGTGGCGGCTTCGGTGAAGGTTGCCACGTCTTCGCGGTTGTTGTTGCCGCGCGCTTCCTTGGCGGCTTCGACATAGCCTTCAAGATCGACTTCGAGCGCATCGACGATCATTTCGATTTCGTCGGTGGTCAGCTTGACGGGGATGGTATCGGCCACGGGATGCTCCTGAATTGGCAGGGCCGTCCGAACGCGCCGGACGGCCCCGATGATAGTTTGCTCTCAGCGAATGTCGATCAGATGTGAATCGGCCCTAGATGTGAATGGGTTTCCCCTGAACCGCCATGGCGGCTTCTTTCACCGCTTCCGAATGGGTCGGGTGGGCATGGCACGTATAAGCGATGTCTTCGCTGGTCGCGCCGAATTCCATGGCCTGCGCCACTTGCGCCACCATGGTTCCCGCCACGCTGGCGATCATCCATGCGCCCAGCACCCGGTCGGTCCCCGCTTCGGCGATGACTTTGACGAAGCCATCAGGCTCGTCATTGGTCTTGGCACGGCTGTTGGCCATCATCGGGAACTTGCCGACCTTGATTTCGTGACCGGCCGCCTTGGCGGCTTCTTCGGTCAGGCCCACGCCGGCAAATTCGGGCATGGTATAGACCACGCCCGGGATCACTGCGTGATTGACGATGCCGGTGCCGGTGGCGATGTATTCCGCCACGGCAATGCCTTCGTCTTCGGCCTTATGGGCCAGCATCGGACCGGGGATCACATCGCCGATCGCGCGCACGCCGTCCACGCTGGTGCGGAAATCGTGGCCCGTATCGATCTGGCCGCGCGCGTTCAGTGCAAGGCCGATCTGTTCAAGGCCAAGGCCTGCCACGTTCGGGCGGCGGCCAATCGCCACCAGCACGCAGTCCGCTTCGATGGTTTCCGCCGCGCCGCCGGCCGAAGGTTCCACGGTGAGCGTGGCCTTCTTGCCCTTGACCGCCACGCCGGTGACCTTGGTCGAGAGCTTCAGCTCCATGCCCTGCTTCTTGAAGATCTTGGCGGCTTCCTTGCGAATGTCGCCGTCCATGCCGGGCAACAACTGATCGAGGAATTCAACCACGGTGACTTTGGCGCCAAGCCGCCGCCAGACCGAGCCGAGTTCCAGCCCGATCACGCCGCCGCCGATCACCACCAGATGGCCGGGAACCCGGTCCAACGCCAGCGCGCCGGTGGAATCGATCACGATGCCCTTGTCGTTATCAACTTCGACGCCGGGCAGCGGGGTGACGGATGAACCGGTGGCGATCACCACTTCCTTCGCGGTTACGGTCTGGCCCGCAACTTCGACGGTGTGCGCGTCCTTGAACGTGGCCAGGCCTTTCAGCCAGGTGACCTTGTTCTTCTTGAACAGGTATTCGATCCCGCCGGTCAGACCTTTGACGGCATCGTCCTTTTCGGCCTGCATCGCAGCCAGATCGAGTTCGACCTTGCCGGTCTTGATGCCATACTTGGCCAGCGTGCCGCCCGCGGCTTCCTCGTACAGTTCAGAGCCGTGGAGCAGTGCCTTCGAAGGAATACAGCCCACGTTGAGGCACGTTCCGCCCAGCGTGGCGCGGCTTTCCGCACAGGCCGTTTTCAGGCCCAGTTGCGCCGCACGGATCGCACCTACGTAGCCACCGGGACCAGCGCCGATGAACAGCACGTCGTAATCGTAATCAGCCATGGTTCGCGTCCTTAAAGGTCGATGAGCAGGCGGGTGGGATCTTCGATCGCTTCTTTCATGATCTTCAGCGCGGTTACCGCTTCGCGCCCGTCGATCAGGCGGTGGTCGTAAGACAGTGCGATATACATCATCGGGCGGATCACGATCTGCCCATCACGCACCACGGGGCGGTCCTCGATGCGGTGCAGGCCCAGCACGGCCGATTGCGGCGGGTTGATGATCGGGGTCGACATCAGGCTGCCAAACACGCCGCCGTTGGAAATCGTGAAAGTGCCGCCCTTCATGTCGTCCATGGTCAGCGTGCCTTCCTTGGCCTTCTTGCCATAGCCCGCGATCGCCTTTTCGATGCCGGCAAAGCTAAGGTCTTGGCAATCGCGCACCACCGGCACGACCAGCCCGTTGGGGGCCGAAACCGCCACCGAAATGTCAATATAGGGGTGATAGACGATTTCATCGCCTTCGATCCGGGCGTTGACCGAGGGAACGTCCTTCAGCGCCAGGCAGGCCGCCTTGGCAAAGAAGCCCATGAAGCCAAGGCGCACGCCGTGCTTCTTTTCGAAGCTGTCCTTGTAGGTGTTGCGCGCGGCGATCACGGCCGACATGTCAACGTCGTTGAACGTGGTCAGCAGGGCTGCGGTCTCCTGCGCATCCTTCAGCCGCTTGGCGATGGTCTGGCGCAAGCGGGTCATCTTGACGCGCTCTTCGCCGCGGCCGCCCGCAGCGGCAGGCGCCGCAGCCGGGGCGGCAGCAACGGGGGCCGAAGTCTTGGCCTGCGCAGCGGCGACAACGTCTTCCTTGGTCAGGCGGCCATCCTTGCCGGTGCCCTTGACGGTGGCCGGGTCAATCCCGTGTTCCAGCACCGCCCGGCGCACCGCGGGCGAAAGCACCGCGGCGTCGCTGGCAGCAGCGGCCGGGGCCGGGGCCGGAGCAGCGGCGGGAGCAGGTGCAGCGGCGGCGGCAGGCTTAGCCGCAGCCGCGCCCGATCCGGCTTCGATCGTGGTGATCACCGCGCCAACCGACACGTTATCACCCACTTGCGCCAGGAACTGGCCCATCACGCCCGCGGCGGGTGCGGTCACTTCAACCGCAACCTTATCGGTTTCAAGGCTGGCGATCGGTTCATCCAGCGCCACGGCTTCGCCCGGCTGCTTGAGCCATTCACCAATGGTCGCCTCGGCAACCGATTCACCCAGCGTCGGAACTTTGACTTCGGTGGACATCGTTTTGTTTCCTTGGGAGGATTTCGCTTACGCCTTCGAGCGGCGACGGATTTCGGAACGGACCGAGAGGCCCAGTGCATCGGCAACCAGCGCAGCCTGTTCAGCCGCGTGGCGCTTGGCCAGACCGGTGGCGGGCGATGCGCTGGCGGCGCGGCCGGCATAGCGGGCGCGGCCCACTTTGCTCTTGGCGGCGGCCAGCGATTCTTCGACCATCGGTTCGGCAAAGAACCACGAACCGTTGTTCTTCGGTTCTTCCTGGCACCACACCACGTCTTCCAGCTTGGGCATCCGCGCCAGACGCGCGGCCAGCGGTTCACCCGGGAAGGGGTAAAGCTGTTCGATGCGAATGATCTGGGTGTCGGTGATCCCGGCGGCATTGCGCGCTTCGATCAGGTCAAAGGCAACCTTGCCCGAACACAGCACCACGCGCTTGGTGTCCTTGTCCGCCGCCGGGGCGGTATCGGACAGGATGCGCATAAAGTGGCCTTCGCCGATGAAGTCCCGCGCTTCGCTTTTGGCCAGCGGGTGGCGCAGCAGCGATTTGGGCGTCATGATGATCAGCGGCTTGCGGAACGGGCGGTGCATCTGCCGGCGCAGCACGTGGAAGTAATTGGCCGGGCTGGTGATGTTGCACACCTGCATGTTGTCCTGCGCGCAGAGCTGGAGGTAGCGCTCGAGGCGGGCCGAGCTGTGCTCGGGGCCTTGCCCTTCGTAGCCATGCGGCAGCAGCATCACGAGGCCGTTGG
>JBJOPJ010000024.1:0-22694 GCA_046050825.1 Pseudomonadota bacterium | reverse complement strand
CTGGCGGCTGCAAGTGCTGTATTGAGCACGCCCGACGAATACACGTATGAATACCTAGAAAATAGGTATATTTCCATAAATGATACTTGGCGTCCGCAGCGCGATGCCTGGTTGATGGAAGTTTTTCCTTCGGCGGTGACGTTCAATTTTTCCGACGACGATACCAAGGTCTTGTCGCGCTATCCCAATGGTTATGGCGCACTGATCGTGGGCGGCAATGATATTGCCCGCATGGGGCGGTTTCTGAAGGCCAACCGTTCGGCGATCAACGGGGTGGTGAAGATCTGCCTGACGTGCGGCAGCAACGCCCAAAAGCGTGCCCAGGCGCTGCACGCTGGCTTCGACGATGTGTTCGACATCGAAAAGATGCAGGCTGCGGAAGCCTCTGCGCGAATTGATGCCATGCGCCGGCGCTATCAGTCGGCGATCGAGCTGGACAATTCGAAGATCAGAAACGATCGCATGCTAAACGAATACGTCAACGTGGAGCGTCTGACGGACCGTGAGCGGGCAATCATGGAAAACCTGATTGCCGATAAAAACAATTTTATTTCGTATTCGAAAGTTCAGCAACTTTGCAGCGACTTTCACAGCCATATCTCGTTTGAGAATGTGAAAGTCATCGTCTGCAATTTGAGAAAAAAATTGAAAAGCGGGGTTAAGATTATTTCGCAGCCCCATAAAGGATACATGCTGCTGCGATAGCTCTGCTTGGTGAATGGAATGCGGGTTGTGCTGCGCTGCCATTCCACCGAACGCTGCAATCCGATAGAATTTGTTGCCTTGGCTCCGTCATCTGCGACCCGGACGAAGCCAGACAACGGATCAGCGCAACAGCGCTGGGGGTGGAGACTTGTGCTCCACCCCAAATTCCATCGGCCCAAATTTCATCAGCCCAAAGTTCAGGCGCCCATATTTGACGGGCCGGCCAATGGCCCGGTAGCGGCCCGCTTCTAGGCGGCGAGCTGGATCGGCGCGATCTCGCCCGACAGGTATTGCTTCTTGGCCTTGGCCCGGCTGAGCTTGCCCGAACTGGTCCGCGGCAGCGTGCGCGGCGGCACCAGTTCGACGATGCAGTTCATGCCGGTGATCGAACGGACCTTGTCGCGGATCATGTCGCGCAGTTCGATCCGCTTGTCGTGATCCGAAACGCGGCAATGCACCAGCACCGCGGGGGCTTCTTCGCCATTTTCGGTTTCGACCGAGAATGCTGCAATATCGCCGTGGTTGAAGCCCGGCAGCTGTTCCACCGCCCATTCGATATCTTGCGGCCAGTGGTTCTTGCCGTTGATGATGATCATGTCCTTGGCGCGGCCAACGATGAACAGATAGCCATCGACCAGATAGCCCATGTCGCCCGTGTCCAGCCAGCCATCGACCAGGCAGGCATCCGTGCTGTCCGGATCGCGGAAGTACGAATGCATCACGCTGGGGCCTTTGCACCACACTTTGCCAATGTGATGATCGGCGATGATTTCGCCGTGTTCGCCGCGGATCTCGATCGCCATGTCCTTCACGGCCTTGCCGCAGTTGACGATGGCGCGGTAGCGCGCCGGGCGCGACAGATCGCGCGGGGTGCCCGACAGGCGTTCTTCTTCGACCAGTTCCACGCGGATGCCTTCGCCCGGCGGCATGATCGTTACCGCCAGCGTCGCTTCGGCAAGGCCATAAGACGGCAGGAACGCGCTGGCCTTGAACCCGGCTTGCGCAAAGGCGTTGACGAAGCCCTGCATCACATCGGGGCGGATCATGTCGGCGCCATTGCCAGCAATCCGCCAGCGCGACAGGTCAAAGCGGTCGGAAACGTGACTTTGGCTGGAAATCCTGCGGGCGCAGATGTCATAACCGAACGTCGGCGAATACGAGATCGAATCCCCCGGGTTGCGGCTGATCATATCCAGCCACGCCAGCGGCCGCCGCGCGAAATCCTCGGTCTTGATATAGTCGGTCGAAACCTGGTTGGCGATGATCGACAGGAAGCAGCCGACCAGCCCCATATCGTGATACCACGGCAGCCAGCTGATGCAGCGGTCCCGGGGCGCCAGCTGCATCCCTTCGCCGTGTCCGGCCAGGTTGTTAAGCAGCGAGGCATGGGTCACCGCTACGCCATGCGGAAACCGGGTCGAACCTGAGGAATATTGCAGATAGCAGATGTCATCGGGGCGGGTTTCGGGCAGTTCGCAATCCGGCGCGGGGTTTTGCGCGAAGTCCTCCCACGCGATCCCCTGGCAGCCCTGCCGGGCGGCGGCTGCACCGGCCATTTCGGCGATTTCAGCAGGGTAGAACAACGCCAGCGGATCGCTGGATTGCAGCTGCACGGTCAGCTGATCGATATAGCTTTCCTTGCCGCCAAAGCTGGTTGGCAGCGGCAGCGGCACGGGCCATGCCCCGGCATAGATCGTGCCGCAGAACAGGGCAGCAAAATCCGCACCGGTTTCAGCGATCAGCGCGATCCGATCGCCTTTTTTCACGCCGTGCGCGATCAGGCGGCGGGCCATGGTCAACGCATCCTGGCGCAGTTCGCTGAACGGATAGACCCGCTTCAGCGTGCCGCGCGGATCGTGAAAGTTCATGCCGCGCTGGCCGGTGGCGGCATAATCCAGCGCTTCGCCGAATGTGGCAAAGTCGGACAGGCGGCGCGGCAGAGCGTCTTCGTTCGGCGTCGGTGCCAATGCGGTTTCGGCACTCGTCACTGTCGTGGCGGCGTCGTTCATCTTGTGAAAATCCGTTTGCTATCATGGCGATGCACCGCAGTTCGGTGTCATCGGGCGTTACAGTCCACAAGCAGAGCCCTCAAACTCCGCAATCCAGAGTTTCCCCATTGCCGCACAGTGTGGCACGAATAAGGCCACGCATGACACGAACTCGCCCCAATCCCCGGCCAATCGGCGCTCAACGCCTTGAAGAAATGGCGCTTGCCTATGTCGCGCGGTTCGCCACCAGCGCGGCCAAGCTGGATGGTTATCTGCGCCGCAAACTGCGCGAACGCGGCTGGGAGGGGGAGGGCGATGCCCCGGTTGAACGGATCGTCGCCCGGTTTGTCGAGGCCGGTTACGTTGATGATGCGGCCTTCGCTCGGGCCAAAACGGGCAGCCTGCTGCGGCGCGGTTATGGCGCACGGCGGATCGCGCAGGCGCTGGGCGCAGCGGGCATCGCTGAAGACGTGCGCGCCATGGCCCGCGCCGGGCAGGGTGCGCAGCGCCAGGCCGCGCTGGCGCTGGCGCGCAAACGGGGGTTCGGCCCCTTTGGCAAGGCTGCGCCCGATCGGCCGCTGCGCGAACGCCAGATCGCGGCGATGCTGCGGGCCGGCCATCCGCTGGACAGCGCCCGCGAATTGGTCAATGCCACAGATGTTGACGCGGCGCTTGGCTGGGCCGCGCAAGCTGATGAGGATACCTGATGCGTTACCTGCTTTCTGCCGCGCTGGTGCTGGGATTGGCTGGATGTTCCGCGTCGCCGGGTGATGCCGCACCGCAGGCGGGGCAAGTTGCACCGACGGTTCATCCGGTTTCGGGCCTGCGGGTGGTGCCGCTGACGGTTGTTCACGGCGGCGAGCGGCACGTTTTCCAAGTCGAGGTTGCCCGCACCGATGCGGATCAGGCCCGCGGCCTGATGTTCCGCAGTGCGATGGGCGCTGATGCGGGCATGATCTTTCCGATGGACCCGCCGCGCGAGGCCAGCTTCTGGATGCGCAACACGCTGATCCCGCTTGATATCATCTTTGTCGGCACCGATGGGCGGATCAGCAATATCGCCGCCAATGCCGTCCCTTACGATGAAACGCCGCTGTCCTCGATCGGTCGGGTCAAGGCCGTGCTTGAGCTGAACGGTGGCCGGGCGGCGCAGCTGGGGATCGTTGCCGGCGATAAAGTTGAATGGCAGGGGCAATGATCCGGCACATTAGTCGCGTCTGGCCCCTTTCGCGCGGCGCGCATTTCGGCTAGGCGGCGCGCATGGGAATCCTCGGCAAGATCTTCACATGGTGGGACGGTGCGACCATTGGCACCCTGTTCACCAGCGCACTGACCGGCGAACGCGTCGGCACCGATGCGCAGGGCAACACGTATTACCGTGCGAAGAAACTTCGCGCCGCCGGCCAGCCGTTCGGCGGCAGCGAACGGCGCTGGGTGATCTACAATGGCGCGAACGATGCTAGCCGCGTCCCGGCCGAATGGCACGGTTGGCTGCACGGCAGTTTCGATGGCGTGCCGGAAAGCAACCTCCCGCCACCGCGCATCTGGGAAGCGGATTATACGCCGAACGCCACGGGCACCGCGGCGGCTTATCGCCCCGCCGGTTCGCTGGAACGCGGCGGCAAGCGCGCCCCGGCAACGGGCGATTATGAATCCTGGTCGCCGGACGCCTGATTCGTGAAGCGGGCGCTGGCCCTGTGGCTGCTGCCGTTGCTGGCCCTTGGCGCCTGCAAGCGCGGTGATGAACTGGCCGAAGCCACCGCCACCGATGTGCCCGATGCGGTGGCCGCGCAGCGCGCCGATGCCCCGGTGGTGGAAAGCGAATTCGGCACCCCGGTCAAAGACCGCGTGGCCACGATCGGCCTGCTGAACAAGCGCAACAACCTGATCCAGGATCTGGTGATGAAGCCGGGCGAATCGCGCCGGATCGGCAATGTCATCGTCAAACTGGCCACGTGCGAACGCACCCTGCCGTGGGAAAACCCGCCGCAAACCGGTGCCTTCGTGCAGGTGTTCGTGGAAGAACGCGCCACCGCCGATCAGGCCTTGGCATGGCACAAGATCTTTTCGGGCTGGTTGTTCAAGAATTCGCCATCGCTCAACGTGGTTGAGCATCCGGTCTATGATGTCTGGATCAAGGATTGCGCGATGAAGTTTCCGGGCGAGGAAGAAAACCCGGCCGATTTCGCGGCTCCCAGCAGCGCGCCAAAGCCTTCGGGCAGCCCGGCCGCCGCGCCTGAAGCGGCCGCTTCGGCACCACCAGCGCCTACGCCGGCCGCATCGGCCGCGACGCCGGACTGAGCCGCCAGCAACAGTTCCAGATAGCGTTCCTGCGGGATTTCGACTGCGCCCAGCGTGGCGAGGTGATCGGTCATGAACTGGCAATCGAGCAAGCACGCTCCGGCGTGCCGCAAGGCGGCGACCAGCCACGACAGGGCCACTTTCGACGCATCGGCCTCGCGGCTGAACATCGATTCGCCGCAAAACACCCGGTCAAAGCCCACGCCATACAACCCGCCGACCAGCTGCGCGCCGTCGGCACTATCCCGCCAGCATTCGATCGAATGCGCATGGCCCAGCGCGTGCAGCGCCAGGTAGCTGGCGCGAATCCGGCCGCTGATCCACGTTTCGCCAGTATCACGGCGCGGGGCGGCGCAGGCATCGATCACGGCGGCAAACGCGGCGTTGCAGGTAACGTGGAAACGCCCGGACTTCAGCGTTTTTGCCAGCGAGCGCGAGCAATGAAAGCCGTCCAGCAGCAGGATCGCGCGGTGGCGCGGTTCAACCCAGAATACCTCTGGATCATCGCGCGTATCCGCCATCGGGAAAATGCCGTGGCGATAGGCCCGCAGCAGCAACTGGGGGTCGATCGGCGCGGCGGGGGGTGGGGCGGAAGCAGAGGGTGGCACGGCTTTTCTTTCTTGGACCTTTCCAGATCGCTTGTCATCTGCCGGTCAAGCCTGTAGGGGCCGGTCCGCCTGCAGGAGTGTAGCTCAGTTGGTAGAGCATCGGTCTCCAAAACCGAGGGCCGTGGGTTCGAGTCCCTCCACTCCTGCCAGATTACCCCATCCCCTCAACCCCCACCCTTCAAACAATGTGCGTGCATGTCGGCTGAACCTCCCATCGCGCAGTTCAACGCGCCGGACCGTTCGATCGGCCGGTGGCTGACTGCCGAACCCGGTGCGCGCGAAGGCCTGTGGGTGGGCGTGGTGCTGGCCTTGCTGGCCTGCCTGCCGGTGGTGCTGGCGGCTTATCCGCAAATGGTTGATTATCCGGCCCACATGGCGCGCTATCACGTGATGCTGTCGCGCGATCACAGCCCGTTCCTTGAACGTTATTACGGCTTCGAATGGCGCTGGATGGGCAATCTTGGCGCAGACATGCTGATCCGGCCGCTGGCCGCGGTATTCCCGCTGGAAGTGGCCGGGCGGATCATCGCCGGGTTGATCCCGCCGCTGACCGGGCTGGGCATCCTGGCGGTTGAATGGGCGCTGCGCCGGCGGATCGGGCTGGGCGCGGTGCTGGCGTTTGCATTCATCTGGTCGCCGGCAATGCTGCTGGGCTTCCTCAATTTCGGGATTAGCCTGGCGCTGGCCCTGCTGGCGTTTGCGCTGTGGGTGCGGATGGACGGCAACCGCTGGCGGGCCTGGGTGTTCATGCCGATCAGCGTGGTGATCTATCTGTGCCACGTATCGGGCTGGGGCGCGCTGGGCATTCTGGTGTTCGGCTATGAATGGCAGCGCAGCAAAAGCATCGCAGCCTTTTTGCGGCCGCTGCCGCTGGCCGTGCCGATGATCGGCCTGCTGGCATTTGGCGGGTCCAAGCAACTGGCATCCTATGGCACCCACCCGGACGTCTATAAGTGGTCGATCTGGAAGCAGGCCATGCGCGGATCGATCCAGTGGCTTGATTACGGCAGCGTCTGGCTGATCGCCGCGGTGCTGCTGGGCAGCCTGGCGCTGCGCCGGTTCGATGGCCGGCTGGGCTGGGCGGCGGTGATCATGCTGCTGCTGTCGCTGATTTTGCCGCGGCACATCTTTGGCGGCGATCTGGTTGATGCGCGGATGATTTCAACCGGTCTGCTGGTCGGCTGCCTGGCGATCAGCTGGCGCGCGCCGCGCTGGGTGCTGATGCTGGCCCCGCTGCTGTTCCTGGGCCGTTTGGCGATCACCACCGATGAATGGGTGCGCGAATCCGCCCACACGGCCGAACTGCTGACCGCGCTGGATCACCTGCCGCAGGGCGCCCGCGTCGCCAGCTTGGTGGTAACCGAGCGTCGGGCGTGGGGCTATAACACGCAGGAGCACGTCGGCGCTTGGTCGGTGGTGCGGCTCGATGCGCTTAACAATTCGAATTTCGCGCTGCCCAAAGTGCATATGATGACCCTGCGCGAGGGCGGTCCTCGCTTCATTGATCCGTATCACCGCCTGCTGCACCGCCGCGGGGCGCCGATCGATCTGCACGACTATGCGCCCGCCCGCTCGGCCGATTGGTTCTGGTATATCGGCCGGCAGGAACCGGTTGCCTTGCCCGATGGCTTCGTGATCGAAGCGCGCGGCCAGGGCTGGCTGCTCGCGCGGCTTGCAAATCCGCCACACGATAGCTAAGTGCTGCGGTGTCTTCCGTACATGGAGAACAACTGCTCATCCCGGACGCGCCGCTTGGCCGCCGGGAGCGGCGCTGTTCCCGTAAGGCGTGAGGCAGCTGAATTAACCCTCTGAGGCAAGTGAGCGCGATAGCCATGGCCAAGATCAATCCCGGCGAATTCATGCGCCAAGTTCAGGCGGAAGCCCGCAAGGTGGTGTGGCCGACGCGGCAGGAAACCGTCACCACGGCGATTTTCGTCGGTTTGATGATGGTGGTTCTTGCGGTCTTCTTCCTCGGTATCGACACGCTGTTCGGCGAAGCAGTGCGCTGGCTTCTGTCGCTGGCCTGACAACAGGGAATTACGAGAGAAACATGGCTCGCTGGTACATCATCCACGCCTATTCCGGCTTTGAGAACAAGGTCCGCGATTCGATCCTCGCCGAGGCTGAGCGCAAGGGGCTTGAAGCCCTGGTCGAAGCTGTCGAGGTTCCGCACGAAAACGTGACGGAAGTGAAGCGCGGCAAAAAGGTGCAGGTCGAA
Organism: Pseudomonadota bacterium; assembly: GCA_046050825.1. GTDB lineage: Bacteria > Pseudomonadota > Alphaproteobacteria > Sphingomonadales > Sphingomonadaceae > Novosphingobium. The sequence continues at coordinate 14,874 of JBJOPJ010000024.1, read as the reverse complement.
CGCAAGACCATGCCGGGCTACGTGCTCGCCAAGCTGTTGCTGAACGACGACGTGTACCACCTCGTCAAGAACACCGCCAAGGTCACCGGCTTCCTTGGCCCCAACGGTAAACCGCAGCCGATTTCGGATCGCGAAGCCGCCCGGTATTTCGGCGCGCGCGATGCCGCTGCGGCCGAACCCAAGAAGCACGTGTCGGTCGATTACGAAATCGGCGATTCGGTCAAAGTGCTGGACGGTCCGTTCAACAGCTTCACCGGCGTGGTGGAAGAACTCGATTTCGACAAGAACCGGGTCAAGGTTTCGGTGTCGATCTTCGGCCGTGCAACTCCGGTCGAACTCGATTTCGAGCATGTCGAACTGATCAAGTAAGCGTAGCGGGCGCCGCAACTGGCGCTCTGGCTTGCAAATTCACGCGCTTTGCATTAGGCGCGCGGACCTTCGCCCGGCTTCGGTCGGGCGATTCCATGCGGGAGGGCCTTTTTGGCCTGTTTGACCGCTTACTCTGAAGGGCACCCGGCTTGGCCGCGCGTCCTGACAGGAAGAAAGGAGGCCCATCGTGGCCAAGAAAATTGAAGGTTACATCAAGCTGCAGGTGCCCGCGGGCTCTGCCACGCCCTCGCCGCCGATCGGCCCTGCGCTGGGTCAGCGCGGCGTGAACATCATGGAGTTCTGCAAGGCGTTCAACGCTGCCACGCAGGAACTTGAAAAGTCGATGCCGATCCCGACCATCATCACGGTCTATGCGGATCGCAGCTTCACGTTCGTCACCAAGACCCCGCCGGCAAGCTTCCTGATCAAGAAGGCCGCCAACCTCAAGTCGGGCTCGAAGGAGCCGGGCAAGATTTCGGCCGGAACGATCGCCCGCTCGAAGCTGGCCGAGATCGCGCAGACCAAGTTTGCCGACCTCAATGCCAACGACATCGAACAGGCTACCAAGATCATCGAAGGCTCTGCCCGTTCGATGGGTCTTCAGGTTGTGGAGGGCTAAGACCATGGCGAATCAGACCAAGAAGCAGAAGTCCCTCGCCACCAAGCTGGGCGACAACCAGAAAGTCTACGGCGTTGCTGAAGCCATTCAGCTGCTGAAGGACCTCAAGACCACCAAGTTCGACGAGAGCCTGGAAGTCGCGTTGAACCTCGGCGTCGATCCGCGCCACGCCGATCAGATGGTGCGCGGCATGGTCGTGCTGCCGGCCGGTACCGGCAAGGACGTCAAGGTTGCCGTGTTCGCCCGCGGCGACAAGGCCGAAGCGGCGCTGGCCGCCGGTGCCGACAAGGTTGGCGCCGAAGACCTGCTGGATGATATGCAGGCGGGCAACCTCGATTATGGCCGCGTGATCGCCACGCCGGACATGATGGGCCTGGTCGGCCGCCTCGGTAAGGTGCTGGGTCCCAAGGGCCTGATGCCGAACCCGAAGCTGGGCACGGTTACCCCGAACGTCGCCGAAGCGGTCAAGGCTGCCAAGGGCGGCCAGATCGAATTCCGCGTCGAAAAGGCCGGGATCATCCACGGCGGGATCGGCAAGCTGTCGTTCTCGAACGATCAGCTCAAGGCTAACTTCGACGCGTTCGTTGATGCGATCGTCAAGGCCAAGCCGGCTGGCGCCAAGGGCAAGTACCTGCGCAAGGTCGGCCTGTCGTCGTCGATGGGCCCGGGCCTGAAGATCGACGTGGCCGAGGTGCAGGGCGCCTAAGCCACTTGATCGGCTGACATTCGAAAGGGTCGGGAGGGGAAACCTTCCCGGCCCTTTTCGTATCTGGCCCGTTTCGTATCAGGGCTTCAGATTGGCCGGGGTATAGCATTCCACGACCAGCGCCAGAGCGCGACCATCCGGCAGGCGCAGCAGCGCCCGGTGGGTCAGGATCGTTCCTGCGGGGCAGCCGGAACCGCGCCCGCGCCGGCTGGATAACCGTTCACGCGTGAAATGCAGCGGGCCGGCCACTTTCCCGAACGGGGTGTCGGTGGTGTCCAGCGCGGTGTTCATCGCCGGGGTCAGGCGCTGGGGCAAATACCAGTTGTGCGCCTCGGACAGCACGGCGCCCCCGCATGACAGCCGGACATGGCGATAGCCTAGCGGCTGGGCGGTGGTTTGCCTCAGCAACGTGCGGGCATCGGCCGGTGCCGGCGCGGCCACGCCGCCGGCCGGGGCGGCCCTGATCGTGGCGGGATCGGCGATGCGGCGGCGCGCGCACCACTGGCCTAGCGCGGCCGTGGCGCTATCATCGGCGGCAAGCATGGCTTCGAATTCAGGCAGGCCGCGTGGGCCGGGCGGTATGCTGGCACACGCGCCCAGCGCTGCAACAGCGGCCAGCGCGGACGCACGGAACGGCTGGTTAGATCCCACCCGCCACCGCATCGCGGCCCAGCGCCACAAGGCCTGCCGATAGCGCCGCCGCCACGGCATCAAGCACGGCGGCATCGGTCGATCGGATCACGAAGTTCGCGCCGACTTTGCCTTCGCGGAAGAAGGGATAGCTGCCGATTGCGCAGCCTTCGTGCGCAGTTTCGGTTTCGCGCAGCAGATCGGCGATTTCGCTTTCGGCGACCCACGATCCCACGGTTTGCGACAGCAGCGGCAGCCCGCCTTCGAGCGTGCCGGTCAGCGCATCGAGCATCCCGGCGGTGATCGACGGCACTCCGGCCATCAGGAAGATGTTGCCGATCTGGATCCCCGGTGCGCCGGACATCCGGTTGGGGATCAGGTCGGCCCCATCGGGCACGCGCGCCATGCGCAGGCGGGCTTCGTTCAGGCCGCCGCGCGTTTCATAATACCGTTCAAGGATCGCGCGGGCTTCGGGATGGATCACCACGCCCACGCCCAGCGCCGCGGCCACGGCATCCACGGTGATGTCATCGTGGGTCGGGCCGATCCCGCCAGTGGTGAACACATAATCGTTGCGCGCGCGCAGCGTGTTCACCGCTTCGACGATCGCCTCGGTCACATCGGGCACCACCCGTACTTCGGCCAGGCGAATGCCCTGCACCCCCAGCCAGGTGGCCACTTGCGCGATGTTCTTGTCCTGCGTGCGGCCCGACAGGATCTCGTCCCCGACAACGATCAGGGCGGCTTTCCAGATACGTGATGAATCAACCATGTCGGGGCGATAGCCGCTGCGGGGCCTTGGTGGAAGGCGCGTTACGCCCCCACCTTGTCCCGCACCCGCGTGAACTGCATCACGCCATCGTCGATCGGTGCGTGGCGCATGTCCTGCTTGTCGCGGCGGTAATCCTGGTTAAGCCGCCACGGCAGGGTGGCCGCGTTCTTGGGCATCAGGTGCTTGCCGCGCTGGATATAGCCCGACGAGAAGTCGAAGATGTCATCGACTTCGGGTTCGGCGCCTTCGGGCATGACCGGGGTGGCCACTTGCACCTTGTTGGCGTCCATCGCTTTGAACAGGCGGGTCAGGTAATCGGCGATGATGTCCACCCGCAGCGTCCAGCTGGCGTTGAGGTAGCCGAACACGCCTGCCATGTTGGGCACGTTCGAGAACATGCAGTTGCGGTAGAAATAGTGCTGGCCGAATTCCACCGGCTTGCCATCAACGCTGACGTCAATCTTGCCCGCGAACACCATTTTCAGGCCGGTGGCGGTGACGATCACATCGGCGTCCAGATGTTCGCCCGACTTGAGCTTGATCCCGGTGGCGTCGAAGCTGTCGATCTGGTCGGTCACGACCGAAGCCTTACCTTCGTTGACCGCGGTGAAGAAATCGGCATCGGGCACCAGACACAGGCGCTGTTCCCACGGGTTATAGGGCGGGGTGAAATCCTTTTCCGAATAGTTCGGACCCAGGTTTTCGCGCAGTTGCCCTTCAAGGAACTGCTTGACCTTTTCGGGGCTGGTGCGCGCCCGCTTGAACACCAGATCCTGCATGAACACGTTCTTGGCGCGGGTCAGCGCATAGGCGACCTTTTCGGGCAGGAACTTGCGTAGGGTGTTGGCGAACTTGTCGCGGGCGGGGCGTGAAACCATCCAGGTCGGGGTGCGCTGGAGCATGGTGACATGCGCCGCGCCGCCCTTGGCCATCGAAGGCACGATGGTTACCGCGGTGGCGCCCGAACCGATCACGACCACTTTCTTGCCGGTATAGTCGAAATCCTCCGGCCAGAACTGCGGATGGATGATCGTGCCCTTGAACTTGGTGCGGCCCTTGAAGCCGGCATCATAGGGATCGTCGTAATCATAATAGCCCGAACCCAGGAACAGGAACCGGCCCAGCACGCGCTGGCGGCTGCCATCGGCGGCCTCGGTGGTGACGACCCATACCCCGCGCGCGCTTTCCCAAGCGGCGCTGATGACCTTGCGGCCCAGGCGCAGCTTATCGCGCAGGGCATATTCATCGGTGATTTCATCCAAGTATTCGAGGATCGCGGGGCCATCGGCGATCGATTTTTCGTGCTTCCACGGGGCAAAGGCAAAGCCCAGCGTGTGCATGTCGCTGTCCGAGCGGATGCCGGGATAGCGGAACAAATCCCAAGTGCCGCCCAACTGTTCGCGCCGATCGAGGATGGCAAAGCTCTTTTCCGGGCAATCCTTCGTCAGGTGAACGGCCATGCCGATCCCCGAAATGCCCGCCCCAACGATGATGACGTCGAGGCATTCCTCTACTGGCGACAGTGCATTCATTGGCCCGCTTCTCCCAATTATTGACATGCTTATAAGTTTCGCACGGCAACCTATGCGATTCCGTGCGGGATTGCCAGCATCATGCGGGTTTGGCACTGCGATGCAATGCCGATCATCGCCTCGCGCCGCTATGCCGGCGGCCAGCCTTCCGATCACAGCCTGCCGGTCGACGGCCGCGAGCGCACGTTGCAAGCCGAACGGACGTTCGATTGGGTGGGGCTGGCTGATCCGACGCCCGCCGAGATGGAGTTGGTTCGCGCGCAATTCTGCCTGCACCCGCTGGCGGTGGAAGATGCGCTGAACCCGCAGCAGATGCCCAAGATCGATGTCTATGGGCAGCAGCTGTTCATCGTCGCGCGGACCGCCGCGATCCTTGATGGCGAAACGATCGGCTATGGCCAGACCGCGATCTTCCTGGGCAAGGATTTCATCGTCACCGTGCGGATGGGATCGACCCGCGCCCACGATGCGCTGCGCAAACGGCTGGAAAACGATGCCGAACACCTGGCCGAAGGGCCGGATTACGTTGCCCACGCGATCCTTGATTTCGTGGTCGATGGCTATCATCCGATCCTTGAACGGCTTGATGAAGCCGTGCAGGCGATTGAAGAGCGGGCAATCGACGAGTTTCCCGATCCGGCAACGATCCGCCGCGTTTTTCGCCTGCGCCGGCAGTTCCGCCGGTTCCAGCGGATCGTCGGGCCGATGCAGGAAGTGTGCGAACGGCTGGCCACAACCGATCTGCCGCATATCGATCCCGGCGCGCGGATCTGGTTCCGCGATGTGCTGGACCATGTCCGCCGCACGTTCGCGCGGGTTGCCAGCTTGATGGATACACTGGCCAGCATCGTTGAAACGGCTGCCTTGCTGGAACAGCACCGGCAGGGCGACATGACCCGCCAACTGGCCGCCTGGGCCGCGATCCTGGCGGTGCCAACCGCGATTGCCGGGATCTATGGGATGAATTTCGATGCGATGCCCGAATTGCACCAGCCCTGGGGTTATCCGGCGGTGTGGGGCGTGATCATTACGGTTTGCGGCGGGCTCTACTTGCGGTTCCGGCGGATCGGCTGGCTGTGATCGTCATTCGCCGATGATGAACTGTTCCCAGCGCCCGTGTTCACCCGGTTCGGCATACGTGCTGAGCGTCAGTGTCCGCCTGGCGAAGGCCAGTTTGTAAACCCGATTGACGAAGCCCCCGCGCAGCCGCGGCGGGCGGCTGGCTTCCACTTTCAGCAGCGGACCCAGCGGGGCCAGACTGGCGCGGTAATCGCCCAGCACTTGCGGCGTGAAATAATAGCGGGCGTTTTCGGTGAACGCCGCCGGATCGATCCGCCCTTGCAGCACGGCGGCGGCGGCAGTGCGGGCATCGTCGATCCGCGAGGGTTGGGCCGATTGGGCCTGCGCGGCCTTGGGCAGGACGATTTCCGCGATGCCGCTGGTCAGCGTAGTAGTGGCGCCCGAAAAATCGGCATTGGTCAGCACGACCACGGCCACCCGATCATCCGGCCAGACCGTGTTTTGTGACAGAAAGCCAACTGCTTCGCCGCCATGGTCGATTACGCGTCGCCCGCCGCTCTGGCGGTTGTATACGCCCAGCCCATAGCCATTGGTCGTGCCATCGGCGAGACGCACCGGGCGCTCCATCTCGGCCCAGTCGTCGGCGGGCAGCAGCGTGCGATCCATCCGGGCGATGTCCCATTCGGCCAGTTCGCCCGCCGTCATCGCAATTTCGCCCGCGGCCCACAGCCAGCCAGCGGCAGGCGGCGTGGCCGGGCGGACCGGGCCCAGGGCAAAGCGATGGTAGCCCCGCGGGAAAGCTGGTCCGGTGGTATCATCAAGCCGGTATGGCCTGATCCCCAGCGGCTTGAAGATGCGGTCTTCGAATTGCTGCCACAACGGCGCTCCGCCTGCCTGCTCCGCGATCATCCCGGCCACGACATAGCCGGTGTTCGAATATTGCCAGCGCGTGCCGGGATCATAGTAAAGCGGCCGGGTGCCCCACCGCGAGACGATCGTGACCGGATCGACCGGCGTTTCCATCGCCTGAAACGCATAGTCTTGCGGCCAGAAATCCTGCAGCCCGGCGGTGTGCGACAGCAACTGGCGCACGGTCATCCGGTCGGCATCGGTCACGCCGGGAACCCACTTTGCCACGGGGTCATCCAGGTTGATCCGGCCATCGTCCTCCAGCATCAGCAGCAGTGCGGCCAGAAATTGCTTGGAGTTCGAGGCGATCTGGTAGGGCAGTTCCGGGTCGGCCATGGCCAGCGTTTCCGATGGTTTGCCCCAAGCGCGGTCCAGCACCACTTCGCCATCGCGCACCACCGCGATTTCGGCGGATGGCACGCCGGTTTCCAGCAAAGTCTTGGTTACCAGCGCATCGATCGCGGCGGCTTCGTCTGGCTGGAGCTGCTGGGCATAAAGCGGCGCGGCAGCAAGCGGGCAGGCGGCAAGCGAGCAGGCGGCAAGGGCAGTGAACGGGCGTTTCATGCGCTTGATGCTAGCCGCTTGAGCGCTGCGCGCAACCCGGGCCGGGGCGCAGCAGGCTGTGGACTAATGTTGGTCGCTGGCGAGCGAATCATGGCGCTGCCGTCGTTGCGGTGTCATAGGCGTGTCACATTTCCGAGGGGGATATATTGATGTTCGGTTGGTTCCAGCGCTTGCTGCCCAGGTCCGGCGATTTCTTCGCACTGTTCGAACGCCATGCAGCCAAGATGGCCGATGCCGCGCAGGCGCTGGTCAATCTGACGGCCGGCGAAGGCGATCGCGCCGCACACTTGCGCACGATTCACGACCGCGAGCATGCTTGCGACGAAGTGATCCGCGAAACGCTGCACGAAGTTCGCCAAACCTTTCTGACCCCGTTCGATCGCGGCGCGATTACATCGTTGATCGGCGCGATGGACGATACCGTGGATGAAATGAACGCCACGGCCACCGCGATCGAACTGTTCGAAGTGAACACGTTCGATCAGCAAATGCGGGACATTGCCTTGTTGGTGCTGGATGCCAGCCGCCTGATCTCCGAAGCGCTGCCGCTGCTGCGCGATGTGGAACGCAACGGCCATCGCCTGCACGACCTTACGGGCCGGATCGTCCAGCTTGAAGGGCGGGTCGATGGGCTGCATGATTCGGGTATGCGCATGGCCTATCAGGCCCAGAAGGCGAAATCCGATCCGCTGGCTTTCATGGTCAGCCGTGAGATTTACAAGCACCTCGAACGCATCGCCGATGCGTTTGAAGATGTTGCCAACGAAATCGACAGTTTGGTGATCGACCACGCCTGATCAGGCGGCTGGATAAAGGAACACGGCAATGCACGAGCTTGCCTATCCGCTGCTGGTTGGCCTGATCCTGGTCGCCTTGGCGTTCGACTTTCTGAACGGGCTGCACGATGCGGCCAATTCCATCGCAACCGTGGTTACCACGCGGCTGCTTTCGCCGGTGTGGGCCGTGGTCTTTGCCGCCTTTGGCAACTTCGCGGCCTATTGGCTGATGGGGCTGCACGTCGCGGATACCATTGGCAAAGGCATCATCAACAAGGATCTGGTGACGCCCGGCGTGGTCTTTGGCGCGCTGGTCGGGGCGATGTTCTGGAACGTCGTTACGTGGATCAAGGGCATCCCATCGTCGTCCAGCCACGCGTTGCTGGGCGGGTTGCTGGGGGCTGGGATCGCCCATGCCGGGCTGGATGCGGTCGAATCCAAGAAAACCATTGAAACGATCGTCGCGATCTTCCTGTCGCCGATCATCGGGTTCTCGCTGGCGATGCTGATGGTCTTGCTGACCAGCTGGCTGTTCCGCGGGTTTCAGCCCCGCCGGGCCGAAAGCGTGTTCAAGACCCTGCATCTGTTCAGTTCGGCGGCTTATTCGATCAGCCACGGGGGCAACGATGCCCAGAAGACCATGGGGATCATCACCGTTCTGCTCTATTCGACCGGGCATCTGACCGGCGAATTCAAGCCGCCGGAATGGGTGGTGATCGCCTGTTATACCGCGATTTCGCTGGGCACGCTGTCGGGCGGGTGGCGGATCATCAAGACGATGGGCACCAAGATCACCAAGCTTAACCATCATACCGGCTTTTCTGCCAGCACGGCGGGTTCGATCGTGGTGTTCGGCGCGAGCGCGATGGGCATCCCGGTTTCGACCACCCACGCGATCACCGGCGCGGTGATCGGCACGGGCGCCGCGCGCAAGGCCAGTTCGGTGCGTTGGGGCGTGGCCAGCCGCGTGATTCTGGCATGGTTCATCACCATCCCCGCCAGTGCCGCGGTGGGGGCCGTGTTCTATGTTTTGACGCGGATGTTCTAAGCAGCAGGATCATTGCCGGCGGGCCTTGGGCCGCTCCGGGATGCTGGACATCAAAACGCGCGCGGCCCCATTGCGGTGCCGCGCGCGTTTTTGTTTTTCAGCCGCTGGATCGTTCAGCCGTTAGCCGCGCGGGGTGCCCTGGCGGCGGTGCTGCGGGTTACCGCCACGGGGCGCGCCGCCATTGGGGCGGCCATCGCGGCGGGGTTGATCGTCGCGGCGCTGGCCCTGCGGTTGGCCGTCCCGGCGGGGCGCTTGGCCATCGCGGCGAGGAGCTTGGCCGTCCCGGCGGGGCGCTTGGCCATCGCCGCGCGGTTGAAACTCGCGGCGTTCACCGCGGGCATCGGGGCGGGCAGCGGGGCGGCGATCATCGCGGCGGGGCTGGCCTTCACGCGGTTCGCTGCGCGGCATGTGGCCGAACTGGCGGGCTTCGCGTTCTTCGGCGGCCAGCGGGTTGAACACCGGGCCACGCGGCGCGGCGTCGCGATCGATCCGCAAGTGCGCATCGCGCGAACGGCCATCGCGGCCTTGGCCGCCGTTGGCGCGGTTCTTGTTGGCGGCGGGGCCACCACGGCCCTGACCCTGTCCACCACGGGCACCGGGGCCACCCCGGCCACGCGCATCGCGCGCTTCGCGGCGGGCATCCTGTTCGGCTTCGGCCGGCTTGCGGGTGGGGGCCGGTAGGCGTGCTGCTTCCTTCTGGAAGTCATCGGGCAGGCTCATCGGCATCAGTTTAACGCCGGTCAGGCGCTCGATATCGCGCAAGTAGGGCTTTTCATCGGGCGCAACGAAGCTGACCGCAACGCCATCGGCGCCGGCGCGCGCGGTGCGGCCGATGCGGTGGACGTACTGTTCCGGCACGTTGGGCAGTTCATAGTTGAACACATGGCTGACGCCGGTCACGTCGATGCCCCGCGCGGCGATGTCCGTGGCGACCAGCACCGGGGTCGAACCCTTGCGGAACGCGGCCAGTGCGGCCGTGCGCTGGGCCTGGCTCTTGTTGCCGTGGATCGCGGCGGCATTGACGCCAGCAGCGTTCAGGTGGCGCACCACGCGGTCGGCGCCGTGCTTGGTGCGGGTGAACACCAGCGCGCGGTCGATCGCGCCCTGGCCTTCGCTGGTCGCGAGGCCCGTGCGCAGCTTGATGGTCAGCAGCGCCTGCTTTTCGGCCTGGTTGAGGTGCGTGACATACTGTTCCACCCGTTCGGCCGTGGTCGATTGCGGGGCAACTTCAACGCGCACCGGATTTTGGATGAACTGCTTGCCCAGATCCGCGATCGCCTTGGGCATCGTGGCCGAGAAGAACAGGCTCTGGCGTTCCTTCGGCAGCAGGTTGGCAATGCGCTTCAGCGGAACGATGAAGCCCAGGTCCATCATCTGGTCGGCTTCGTCGAGCACGAAGATTTCGACGTTGCGCAGCGTCAGCGCGCGCTGGTCGATCAGGTCGAGCAGGCGGCCCGGCGTGGCAACCAGGATATCGCAGCCCGGAACCAGCGCGCGGGCCTGCTTGCCCACGGGAATACCGCCGAACACGCACTGCACCGAAAGCGAGAGGTACTTGGCATAGCCGCGCATGTTTTCGGCGATCTGTGCAGCCAGTTCGCGCGTGGGCGAGAGCACCAGCATGCGGCACGAAGCATTGCTGCGCGCCTTGGGGTCGGCCGCAAGGCGGTGGAGTGAAGGCAGCGAAAACGCGGCGGTCTTGCCGGTGCCGGTCTGGGCGATGCCCAGAATGTCGCGGCCTTGCAGCAGGGCGGGGATCGCCTGCTGCTGAATCGGCGTCGGATCTGCGTAACCCTTGGTTTCAAGCGCGCGCAACAGAGGCTCGGCCAAGCCGAGGTCGGAAAAATAGGACATGGAATACTTTCAAATCGAAGCGCCGCGCGCGCACCAGATGTGCGCAACACGAAGCAAGGTGTCGTTCGATGCGACCCTGCGTGAAAAAGGCGGCTTCAGGCGGTTTCGGCCATCGTAAGTCCGGGCAAGTCCTGCGTTGAAACGCTGACCTCACGCTGCCGGGACTGCGGCGGGACAAGGCCCGCGCGCCGATTGCTGTGCGCGCCCTTTATGTTGCGTTGCGGGAAAAAGCAAGGAAATTGCGCTGGCGGGGTTCAGGCGATCACGCCGTAAAGATCGTGCGCGTCGGCGTCCTCAACTGTCACGCTGGCAAAATCGCCCGGTTTCAGACTGGCCGGAACGTTGCGCAGATAGACCGCACCGTCGATTTCCGGGGCATCGGCCTGGCTGCGCGCCGTGGCGCCAATATCGCCATCTTCGTCGGCTTCGCCCACTTCGTCGATGATCACGCGGATCGTCTTGCCCACTTTGCCTTGCAGCTTGGCCGCGCTGATGGCCTCGGTCTTTTCCATGATCCGGGCATAGCGTTCTTCCTTGACCGCTTCGGGCACTTGCCCGGGCAGGTCATTGGCGGCTGCCCCGGCCACCGGTTCGAAGCGGAATGCGCCGACCCGATCCAACTGGGCTTCGTCCAGCCAATCCAGCAGATATTGGAAATCGGCTTCGGTTTCGCCCGGGAAGCCCACTACGAAGCTGGAGCGGATGGCGATATCCGGGCAGATTTCGCGCCAGTTGCGCAGCCGTTCCAGCACTTTGGCTTCGTTTGCCGGGCGCTTCATCGCTTTCAGCACGGATGGCGCGGCGTGCTGGAAGGGGATGTCCAGATAAGGGGTGATCAGCCCTTCGGCCATCAGCGGGATCACCGCATCGACGTGGGGATAGGGGTAAACATAGTGCAGCCGTACCCACGGCGTTTCGCCTTGCGCGGTGCGCAGCTGGCCCAGTTCGCGGGCCAGATCGGTCATGTGGGCGCGGACCTGGCGATCCTTCCACAGCCGTTCTTCATGCCGCGTGTCCACCCCATAGGCCGAAGTATCCTGGCTGATGACCAGCAGTTCCTGCGTGCCGGCCGCCACCAGCTTTTCGGCTTCGCGCAGCACGGCATCGATCCGGCGGCTGGCCAGCTTGCCGCGCAATTGCGGGATGATGCAGAACGCGCAGGCATGATTGCAGCCTTCGGAAATCTTGAGGTAGCTGTAGTGGCGCGGGGTTAGCTTGATGTCGGCTTCGGAGGGCTGCGGGATCAGATCCACGAACGGCCCCTGCGAAGCGGGCGCGGCTTCATGCACGGCCTCTACCACGGCTTCGTATTGGTGCGCGCCGGTAACTGCCAGAACATCGGGGAACCGGGCGCGGATTGCATCGGCTTCGTTGCCCATGCAGCCGGTGACGATGACCCGGCCATTTTCGGCAATCGCCTCGCCGATCGCGGCCAGGCTTTCTTCCTTGGCGCTGTCCAGGAACCCGCACGTGTTGACCAGCACCACATCGGCCCCGGCATAGTCGGCGGACATGGCATAGCCATCCGCGCGCAGGCGGGTGAGGATGCGTTCGGAATCGACCAGTGCCTTGGGGCAGCCAAGGCTGACCATGCCGATTTTGCGCTGCGCGGGAATTTCGAGTGCCATGGGACGGGGCCACTACACGCATTGCGCGGGTTTCGCTACTGCGGTGCGCATGAGGATTGCGATCACCAAGCACCGCCACGACGATGCCATCGCGATAACCCGCGCCGATGGTTCGCAGGCGCACACCCGTTTTCCCAAGAAAGGCCCGGTTCCGCACGATGCGGTGCATTGGTTCGTGGAGCGCGCGTTTGGGCTGGGGCGGGGCTTCTGGGGCATGGTCGCGGCCGGCCACCATCCCGAAGATCTGGCCGAACTGGCGAAAGCGGCAGGCCATGCCAGTGCCAAGCGCGCGGGCGTGCCGGATGCCGCGATCGTCCAGTTGCTTCAGGCTGAACGGATCGTGGAATGTTTCGAAGCCGATTTGTGGAGCGGCGGCAGCGGGGCTGCGGCCGATGTGCTGGCCATGGCCGAAACGGCCTGTGGCACATCGCTGGTGGCGCTGCCGCCGGTGCCCGGCGGCGCGGTGCAAGCGGTGCAGGCAGTGCAGGGCCAGTTGGGCGCCTTTGCGCGCGAATGGATGGCGGCGGGTGAAGGCCATGTTGCAGTTCTGGAATGGGAGATGGCGTGATGGGACCGGTTGATTGGCTGGCGGTGGTGGCCGCGGCGGTGGCGGCAACGGCGGTTCTGCTGCTGTTCCGGCAGCGCGGCAGCCCGCTGGATATTGCCGTGCTGGCGCTGGTGATGCTGGTTCCGGCGGCAATGCTGGGCCATGCGCTGGCGCGGATCGGCCCGGCCAAGCTGGCGCTGAAGCCGTGGCTCTATTTCATGCAATCGGGCGGGCTGGCGCTGGCGTTTGTGATCCCGGCGCTGTGGGTCAGCCTGTCGCGCAATGGCCAGCGGCATGTGGTGCTGCGCGAAGCGGCGATGTGGCTGGCGGCGATGCTGGCGATGGGGCTGGCGTTTTACATCGTCTGAGCGGGCGGGGACTGAGCGGAGGCTGCTTGGCCGGGCGCTGCTTGGCCGGGCAGGATGGGCAGGAATTCCGCCGGATCCCGCGCAATGCGGTTGCGGCGCACTTCGAAATGCACTTGCGGCGTTTTGGCCAAGCCGGTGGTGCCGGCCAGGCCAAGCTGCTGCCCTTTGCGCACTTTATCGCCATCCTTGACGCTGATCTTGTCCAGCGCGGCGTAAGTCGTGGTCCAGCGGCCGCTGTGATAGACGATCACTGTCAGGCCATATTCCTTTGGCCCTTGCCCGGCAAAGATGACTTTGCCTTCGGCGGCGGCGCGCACCGGATCAGCCTTGCTCGCGCCGATATCGATCCCATCGTGATAGGAATTTGCTCCGCTGGCATCGCGGGCGACAAAGCCGCGTACGATCGCCCCGCGAACCGGCCAGATCATGCGCGGGGCCGGCGTGTCTGCCGGCAGCTTCACGGCGGCGGGGGTGGGTGCCTGCGCGGCGGGCAGCGGCCGTAGTGGCGCTGTGGCCAAAGGGGCAGGCTTGGCAACCGGTGCCGCCGTGCTGGCGGGTTTGGCGGACGCTGCGGGCCGGGCGGAAACCCCGGCGGGCTTCGCGGAAAGCCCTGCGGGCCGGGCGGCCACAAGTGTCGGGATGGTCAACACCTGCCCGGCTTTGGCTGGCGTCTTGGCGTCGATCCCGTTGGCGGCGGCGATCGCGCTCCACGGCACACCATAATCCAGCGCGATCGAAAAGCTGGTTTCACCGGGTTTGACGGTATGGCCGCGCCGCCGCGGGATTACCAGTTTTTGCCCGGCCTTCAGTTCAAAGGGCGCTTCAAGCGCGTTGGCTTCGATGATCAGCACGCGCGTAACTCCGGTGCGCCCGGCAATCCCGCCCAGCGTTTCGCCGGGCATCACCACGTGGGTTGTTTCGATTTTGGGGCCGGCTGGTTCGGGCTGGGCTGGCTTAGACTGGGTCAGCTTAGACTGGGTCAGCTTAGACTGGGCCGGTTTGGTTTGGGCCGGTTTGGTTTGGGCCGGCTTGGGTTGGGCTGGTTCAGGCTTGGCCATGAGCGGCGGGGCAGCCGCCAGCATCAGGGCCATGGCGCAGAAAGCCAGCCGCCTGTTCATGTGAAGCGTTGTGCCAGCGCCGCCAACGAGGCGTCATGCGTAAGATCCAGTTGCAACGGCGTCACTGAAATAAACCCATCCTGTATCGCTTCGAGATCGGTCGCGTGACCGGGGGTATGTTCGATCCCGTGAAGGCCGAACCAGAAGTAGCGATAGCCCCTTGGATCGGTTCCTTCAACCACTGATCCACGCGCATAGTCATGAAATCCTTGACGAACTATCCGAATTCCCTGCACCGCATCGGGGGTGATCGGCGGGAAATTGACGTTGACCAGCGTGCGTTCGGCAAACGGTGCGCCCAGCAGCGGGCCGATCACTTTTGCGCCCCATTCCTCTGCCGCAGCGAACGGCACGGTATCGCCCATGCCTTCCTTTTCGTAGACTTGGCTCAGCGCGATCGAGCGAATGCCGGCC
>JBJOPJ010000023.1:0-24631 GCA_046050825.1 Pseudomonadota bacterium | reverse complement strand
TGCGCGCCCGCACTTTTCTTCCGGTCCCTGCGCCAAGCCGCCGGGCTATTCCCCCGAAAAACTCGCCACCGATGTGCTGGGCCGTTCGCACCGCGCCAAGATCGGCAAAGTGCGCCTGCAGTATTGCATCGACCTGATGCGCGAAGTGCTGGGCCTGCCCGATACGCACCGCATCGGCATCGTTCCCGGCAGCGATACCGGCGCGTTCGAAATGGCGATGTGGACGATGCTGGGCGCCCGCGGCGTTACCGCGCTGGCCTGGGAAAGCTTTGGCGAAGGCTGGGTCACCGATGCCGTCAAACAGCTTAAGCTGGACGCCACCGTTCACCGGGCCGATTACGGCCAGCTGCCCGATCTGGACAAGATCGATTGGTCGGATGACGTGCTATTCACCTGGAACGGCACCACCAGCGGCGTGCGCGTGCCCGATGGCGAATGGATCCCCGATGATCGCGAAGGCCTGTCGTTTGCCGACGCGACCAGCGCGGTGTTCGCTTACGATATTCCGTGGGACAAGATCGATGTCGCCACGTTCAGCTGGCAGAAAGTGCTGGGCGGCGAAGGCGGCCACGGCGTTCTGATCCTTGGCCCGCGGGCGGTTGAACGGCTGGAAAGCTATACCCCCAGCTGGCCGCTGCCCAAGGTGTTCCGCCTGGTCAGCAAGGGCAAGCTGGCCGAAGGCGTGTTCAAGGGTGAAACCATCAACACCCCGTCGATGCTGGCCGTCGAAGATGCGATCTTCGCGCTGGAATGGGCCAAGTCGATCGGTGGGCTTGAAGGGCTGAAGGGGCGCTGCACCGCCAATTCGCAGGCGCTCGACAAGATCGTGGCCGATCGCGATTGGCTCAGCCACCTTGCGGTGGACAAGGGCATCCGTTCGCGCACGTCGGTCTGCCTTTCCGTCGAAGGCGCGGATGCGGACTTCATCAAAAAGATGACCGCACTGCTCGAAAAGGAAGACGCGGCCTATGACATCGCCGGTTACCGCGATGCCCCGGCCGGGCTGCGCGTGTGGTGCGGGGCCACGGTGGATGCCGCCGATGTCGAAGCGCTCGGTCCGTGGCTCGACTGGGCCTATGCGGTGACCAAGGCCGCCTGATCTTTTTGGGGCGGGCCGCGTGCCCGCCCGCAGTTCCCCATTCCGTTTCAGAAAGAGGCTTCCCATGACCAAGCCCCGCGTACTTATTTCCGACAAGATGGATCCCAACGCCGCCCGCATCTTTACCGAGATGGGCTGCGACGTTGATGTCATCACTGGCGAAACCCCCGAACAGCTGATCGCGCGCATTGGCGATTACGATGGCCTTGCGATCCGCAGCTCGACCAAGGTGACCAAGGAAATCCTGGCCGCCGCCACGAACCTGAAAGTGATCGGCCGCGCCGGCATCGGCGTGGACAATGTCGATATCCCGGCGGCTTCGGCGCAGGGCGTGGTGGTGATGAACACCCCGTTCGGCAATTCGATCACCACCGCGGAACACGCCATCGCGATGATGTTCGCGCTGGCCCGCCAGATCCCCGAAGCCAATGCCCAAACCCAGGCGGGCCTGTGGCCGAAGAACGGCTTCATGGGCGTGGAAGTTACCGGCAAGACGCTGGGCCTGATCGGCGCTGGCAACATCGGTTCGATCGTGGCAGCCCGCGCGCTGGGCCTGCGGATGAAGGTGGTGGCATTCGATCCCTTCCTGACCCCGGAACGCGCCGTGGAAATGGGCGTTGAAAAGGCCGATCTGGATACGCTGCTGGCGCGCGCTGATTTCATCACCCTGCACACCCCGCTGACCGACCAGACCCGCAACATCCTGAGCCGCGAAAACCTGGCCAAGACCAAGAAAGGCGTGCGGATCGTCAACTGCGCCCGCGGCGGCCTGATCGATGAAGCCGCGCTGAAGGATGCGCTGGATTCGGGTCAGGTTGCTGGCGCGGCGCTGGACGTGTTCGAAACCGAACCGGCCAAGGATTCGCCGCTGTTCGGCACCCCGAACTTCATCTGCACCCCGCACCTTGGCGCATCGACCACCGAAGCGCAGGTCAACGTGGCGCTGCAAGTGGCCGAACAGATGGCCGATTATCTGGTCAACGGGGGCGTGACAAACGCGCTTAACGTGCCGTCGCTTTCGGCTGAAGAAGCGCCGAAGCTGCGTCCCTACATGGCGCTGGCCGAACAGCTGGGCGGCATGGTGGGCCAGCTCACCACGGGTTCGATCCCGCGGGTTTCGATCCACGCCGAAGGCGCTGCCGCCGAACTGAACATCAAACCGATCGTGGCAGCGGTGCTGTGCGGCTTCCTGCGCGTGCAATCGGCCACGGTGAACATGGTCAACGCGCCGTTCATCGCCAAGGAACGCGGCATCGAAGTGCGCGAAGTCAAAACCGAAAAGGCCGGCGATTATCACACCCTGATCCGCGTTTCGGTGAAGACCGACGCGGGCGAACGGTCGGTTGCGGGCACGCTGTTCTCCAACGCCGAACCGCGGCTGGTCGAACTGTTCGGGATCAAGGTCGAAGCCGAACTGGCCGGCCACATGATGTACATCGTCAACGAGGACGCCCCCGGCTTTATCGGCCGGATCGGCACCCTGCTGGGCGAAAACGGCATCAACATCGGCACGTTCAACCTTGGCCGCCGCAATGCGGGCGGCGAAGCGGTGCTGCTGCTGTCGGTCGATAGCCCGGTTCCGGCCACGGTGCTGGATCAGGCCAAGGCGCTTCCGGGCGTCAAGCGGGTGATGGCTCTGGCGTTCTGACGCTGGATCGGGCAACGGGACAAGCGCTATGCAAGATACCGACCGCGACCTGTTGCCCGAAGGCCTTGAAGATCGGCTGCCGTCCAGTGCGGCAGCCGCCGCCCGCGTAACGCGCGCCGGCTTGGATGTGCTGGATGCCCACGGTTATGACCGGGTGCAGCCGCCAACGCTGGAATTCGAAAAATCGATGGCCAGCCGGATGGCCGGGGTTCAGCCGCGCCGGATGTTCCGGTTCGTCGATCCGCTGTCCTTGCGGATGATGGCGCTGCGCAGCGATATCACCGTGCAGGTTGGCCGCATCGCCGCCACGGGCCTGGCCAATGCGGTTCGGCCACTGCGGCTGTGCTATGCCGGGCAAGTCGTGACGATCAAGGGCGATGGCCTTGATCCGGCGCGCGAACGCTTGCAGTTGGGCGCAGAACTGATCGGATCGGACAGCGTGGCCGCCGCCGCCGAAATCGTGGCCGTTGCGATCGAAGCGCTGCGCGCCGCGGGCGCAACCGGCATTTCGGTTGATTTCACCCTGCCGGATCTGGTCGATACCCTGGCCGCCAAGGCCCTGCCGCTGGACGCGGACAAGGTTGAGGCTGTGCGCCGCGAACTGGACGCCAAGGACGCTGGTGGCCTGGTTGCCGTGGGGGGCGAAGCCTATCTGCCGCTGCTGACGGCGATCGGGCCGTTTGATGCCGCGATCGAACGCCTGGCGGCGATCGATGCGGCCCATCAAAATGCCAACCAGAATGGGCGCGGGGCGCTGTCAGGCCGGATCGCCGCGCTGCGTGAAATCGCCGCGCGCGTGGGCACTGCGGCGCGGTTGACGCTGGACCCCAGCGAACGCCACGGCTTTGAATACCAAAGCTGGTTCGGCTTCACGATTTACGCCGATGGCGTGGCGGGCGCGCTGGGCCGCGGGGGCAGCTATCGCATCCTCGGCTGTGACGAACCGGCGATCGGCTTTTCGCTTTACCCCGATGCACTGATCGATGTGCTGGCCCAAACCGAGCCTGCGCGCGATACGCTGTTCCTGCCGCTGGGCCACGATCCGGCCCAAGCCGCCCGCTTGCGCGCCATTGGCTGGCGCACGGTGGCGGCGCTGGGGGCGGATTGCGATCCCGCGGCGCTGGGCTGCACCCACCGGCTTACCGGCGGTGAAGCCGTCAGCCTTTAAGCCCGCGCTGCCATCGCCAGCCGCTTGATCGCCTCGGCGCAGGCCAGATAGGCCAGCGCCAGCGCCACCACCGCGCCCAACAGGTGCAGCGGCATCGGCGCAAAGCCGAACACCCTGGCCCACGGCCCCAGCGCCAGCACTAGCGCGATGCCCAGCGCGGCAAGGCTGGTTATGGCCAGGGCTTTGTGCGGGGTGCTGCGCCACGGCCGGGCCTGCGTGCGGATCACAAAGATCACCAGTATCTGGGTCAGCATCGATTCCACGAACCAGGCGGTGCGAAATTCGGCCGGGGCTGCTTTGAATACCAGCAGCAACAAGCCGAACGTGGCAATATCGAACACCGATGACAGCGGCCCCATGAAGGCGGTGAAGCGTTCGATTGCGGTGATGCTCCAGTTGTGGGGGCGGGCGGTTTCGGCTGCGTCCACGTTGTCGAACGGGATGCCCAGCTGGGAAAAATCGTACAGCAGGTTGTTCAGCAGGATCTGGATCGCGGTCATCGGCAGGAACGGGATCACCAACGTGGCCAGCGCCATCGACAGCATGTTGCCAAAGTTCGAACTGGTGCCCATCCGCACGTATTTGATGATGTTGGCATAAGTCCGCCGGCCTTCCATCACCCCATCGGCCACAACGTTCAGATCGTTGCTGAGCAGGATCATGTCCGCCGCCGCGCGGGCCACATCGGTTGCCCCATCCACCGACATGCCCGCATCGGCCGCCTTGATCGCGGGGGCATCGTTGATCCCATCGCCCATATAGCCAACCGTGTGCCCGGACTGGGATAGCGCGCGGATGATCCGGAGCTTCTGATCGGGCGAAACCCGCGCGAACAGATCGACCTTGCGCACTTTGCCCCGCAGCGCCGCAGCCGAAAGCCGGCTGATCTCCTCGCCGGTGAGCAGGCCCTTGCAATCCAGTTCCAGCGTGGTGACCAGGTGGCGTACCACCGGGGCCGCATCGCCCGAGATTACTTTTACCCGCACCCCAAGGCCCTGCAGCCGGGCGATCGCTTCGCGCGCGGATTGCTTGGGCGGATCCAGGAACGCGCAGTATCCGGCAAACGTCAGCCCGGCTTCATCGGCCACGGTCAGCGCGCGGGGATCGCCGCTCCACGCCCGCCATGCCACCGCCAACAGGCGTTCGCCATTGGCGGCGCGGGCATCGTGCATCGCATCCAGCTGGGCGCGCGTGGCAGGATCAAGCGCGGGGCTGTCGCCAGCGCGTTCGATCCGGTCGCACCGGTCCAGCAAGGCTTCGGGTGCACCCTTGACGATCAGCAGGCGCTGCCCGCCGCGTTCCACCAGCACGGCGGCGCGGCGCCGTTCGAAATCGAACGGCAGGTCGGCCAGCTTGCGCCACACCAGCTGCGCGGGATTGCCCGCCTGCTGGCAGATTGCGGCATCCAGCGGATTGCCCACGCCGCTTTCATAAAAGCTGTTGATCGTGGCCAGTTCCAGCACCCGCGCGCTGTTTTGGCCGGTCACGTCGGGCCACGCCGCCAGTTCGATCCGGGCTGCGGTGAGGGTGCCGGTCTTGTCGGTGCAGAACACGTCCATCGCGCCAAGATCGTGTATCGCGGCCAGCCGCTTTACGATCACCTTGCGCTGGGCCAGCCGGATCGCCCCGCGCGATAGGGTGACCGTGGTGACCATTGGCAACAGTTCGGGCGTCAGCCCCACCGCCAGCGCCACCGCGAACATCACCGATTCCAGCATCGGGCGGTGGAACAACAGCTGGACCAGCAGCACGAACAGCACCAGCGTCAACGTCAACCGCAGGATCAGCAGCCCCAGCCGGTGCAGCCCGCGTTCGAACGCGGCGGGCGGTTCGGCGCTGGCCAGGCTGGCAGAAATCGCGCCAAGGTTGGTGCGTTTGCCGGTGGCGGCAACGATCATGGTCACTTCGCCGCTGACCACGGCGGTGCCATCGAACAGCGCGTCCCATGCTTCGGCCATTTCGGCGGCACCGCTGGGGCCGGGCCGCTTGTCCACCGGATAAGGCTCGCCCGTCATGATCGCTTCGTCAACGCGCGCGCCGTGGCTGGCCAGCACGATGCCGTCCGCCGGCACCAGCGCGCCCGGTCCCAGCCGCACCACATCGCCGCGCACCAGTTGCTGGGTGGGCAAGTCCACAAACGCACCATCGCGCCGCACGCTGACTTTCAGCGCGATGGCGCGCCGCAATGCTTCGGCGGCCTGTTCCGCGCCGTGTTCCTGATAGACGTCCAGCCCGACCGAGATCGCCACCATCGTCAGGATGATCAACAAACTGGCGGTATCGCCGGTTGCGCCGGAAACGAACGCCGCCAGCAGCAGGATCGCGACCAGTGGTTCGGCCAGCCGGCCCAGGATGCGGCGAAGGATCGTGCGCGAAGCCTTGTCGGCAATCACGTTCGGGCCATCGGCCGCCAGCCGCCGGGCCGCTTCGGCGCTGGTCAGGCCGATAGCTGGTTGAACGGCATCGGGCCGAACTGTGTCCGATTGGGCGGCTTGTTCGGCCAGACTGGCGGGCGGCAGCATCCAGAACGGCGCGCTTTCGTGGATTTCTGCCTTGGCCGGGTTCGTCATGAATCGCCTCGCCGTGTCTTTGCGGTGATGATTGACCCGGCCGGCGCAAGGTTCAAGCGATAAGCGTGGCGGGGGCTTGCGATAGGCCTTGCGATCGGCGTTGCGGCCAAGTGCGGGCCAGTGCCGGGAAAGTCGTGCTGATGGTGCGCCATCGCTTGACTCTGCCGCCCTGCTGCCCCTAGGGCGCGCACCGTAAATCGGGCCATCGCGGTCCTTTATTTCCCCCCTTGTGCCGAGTCCTGTCGAAGGGCGCTTGCGGGTCCACCTTGGCAGGGTGGCGGAGTATATCCATGGCCAACGTAACCGTTATCGGCGCCCAGTGGGGCGATGAGGGCAAGGGCAAGATCGTCGACTGGCTGGCCAGCCGGGCGGATGCCGTGGTCCGCTTTCAGGGCGGGCACAATGCCGGCCATACGCTGGTGGTGGGCGAACAGGTTTACAAGCTGTCGCTGCTGCCTTCGGGGATCGTCACCGGCACGCTGTCGATCATCGGCAATGGCGTGGTGCTTGATCCGTGGGCGCTGAAGGCGGAAATCGAAAAGCTTGAAGGGCAGGGCGTTGTCATCAACACCGGAAACTTCGCGATCGCCGATAACTGCCCGCTGATCCTGCCGCTGCACCGCGATCTGGATGGCCTGCGCGAAACGGCCGCCGGTTCGGGCAAGATCGGCACCACCGGGCGCGGGATCGGCCCGGCCTATGAAGACAAAGTTGGCCGCCGCGCGATCCGGGTGTGCGATCTGGCGCACCTTGATGCGCTGGATAGCCAGCTCGATCGGCTTTGCGCCCATCACGATGCGCTGCGCGCCGGGTTTGGCCAGCCGCCGGTCGATCGCGCCGCGCTGATTGCGCAGCTGCGCGAAATCGCCCCGTTCGTGTTGCAATATGCCCAGCCGGTATGGAAGCGGTTGAACACCGTGCGCAAGGCTGGTGCGCGGATCCTGTTCGAAGGCGCGCAGGGGGTGCTGCTGGATGTCGATCACGGCACCTATCCCTTCGTCACCAGTTCGAACACGGTCAGCGGCACGGCGGCTTCGGGTTCGGGGCTTGGCCCCAATTCCACCGGGTTCGTGCTGGGGATCGTCAAGGCCTATACCACCCGCGTCGGTTCCGGCCCGTTCCCGACCGAACTGGAAGACGCCACCGGCCAGCGGCTGGGCGAGCGCGGCCACGAATTCGGCACCGTCACCGGGCGCAAGCGGCGTTGCGGCTGGTTCGATGCGGTGCTGGTGCGCCAATCCTGCGCGATTTCCGGCGTTACCGGCATCGCGCTGACCAAGCTTGACGTGCTTGACGGGTTCGAAACCGTGAAGATCTGCACCGGCTATCGGCTCCATGGCAAAGTGCTGGATTACTTCCCCGCGCACGCCGCCGATCAGGCCGAAGTCGAACCGATCTACGAGGAAATGGAAGGCTGGAGCGGCACCACCGCCGGGGCGCGTTCGTGGGCCGATTTGCCCGCGCAGGCAATCAAGTACATCCAGCGCGTGCAGGAATTGATCGAAACGCCGGTGGCGCTGGTTTCCACCAGCCCCGAGCGCGAGGACACAATCCTGGTGCGCGATCCGTTCATCGATTAAGTTAAAACACTTATATTTTATTGACATAACAGCTGTCTGTTCTACTTCTGTTCGCAATGAACAGGAGTCGGAACGGCATGAGCAGTGGCAACTTCGGCAATTTCCCATCTGGCGATCGCGCGGCTGCCAATGATCCGCCTTCGGCCGTGCTCACGGTGTCGATTTTCGCGGATCGCCCGCATCTGCGCGGTGCGCTGCGGGATGATGCGCGCGATGCCGGGTTCAGGGTAACGCAACTGGGCGATCTGGCCGCGCTGATCGATGGCACGGCGCTTCCGCTGGGCGATATCGTGCTGGTCGATTGCCCGGACGTTGATGGGGCGCGGTTGGCGGCGCTGACACGGGTCGATCAGCAGGTCCGGCAGGCCGGGGCACAGCTGATCGTATCAACTTCTGTCGCCGCGCTGGACGATGTGTTCGGCTGCCTCGATCAGTCCAATCCCCAGATCCTGATCGATCCATCCCGCGCTGAATATGTGATCGCCCTGGGCTATGCGCTGGCGGCCGCGGCCGGTGATCTCAGAGTGCGCGAATTATCCGAGGAAGACCGGTTGATCGTGCTGCGGCTGGCCGAACAAGTCGCACAGATCGCCAAGCTGCTTGAAGGGTTCGATGGCGCTCCGGCTTCAAATCCGCTGGCGGACGGGGGCGATGGGCTGTTCCGATTTGAAAGCCCGCGCACGGCATTCGCCCCGCGTGTTGATGAAGGCAGCCAGCGGCTGGTTCGGGCCGCGCGCCCGGCATTGCCCGATCCACGGCTGGTGCGCCGGATGATCCGCAATCGCCAGTTGCGCGCGCGATACTTCGAAGGGGATCTGTTTGCCGATCCGGCCTGGGACATGCTGCTGGATCTGGCCGCCGCGCGGGCCGAACATATCCGCGTTTCGGTAACCAGCCTGTGCATTGCCAGCGGGGTTCCGCCCACCACGGCGCTGCGCTGGATCGGCCAGATGATCACGGCGGGCCTGATGGAACGGATCGATGACGAAACCGACCGCCGCCGCGCGTTCATCACATTGACGGACAAAGGCGCCGATGCCTTGGCGCGCTATTTCGCTGAAATCGGAAGCTCGGCACTATACGCCGTGTAACGCGCCTGCAGCAGGGCGCGGGCGCGGGCGAATACCGCTTTGAAACGCAAACAATGCAGCAGCCGGATTGACCTTCCGTTCCGCATGGCTAAAAGCGCGCTTCCCGTGAAGGGGCGCTTAGCTCAGTTGGTAGAGCATCTCGTTTACACCGAGAGGGTCGGCGGTTCGAGCCCGTCAGCGCCCACCACCTTGGATGCACACACGCATTTCTTGGGCTTCGGGTGCTTTTACCTTCACCAAAATCGTGTTGCTGCCATCGGCGGTGGCCAGTGAATGATCAGGGCATGAATGATCAGCGCGCGAATCGTCCCGCGCCAGGTTATTTCGCTTCATCCAGCAGCGCGGCCGTATCGGCGCCAAGCCAATCATGTGCGCCCGTCAGCCGCCACACTTCGCGCCCGGCGGCATCGTAATAGATCGTCGTGGGCAGGGTCTGCACATCATAGTGCATCGCCAGATCGCCCGCCGCATCGTTCCACGGTTCAAGCCGCACCGCGCCGCGCTGTTTGAGAAACGGGGCGATCGCTTCGGGCTTGCTCATGTCCTGGCTGATGGTCAGCACTTTCAGGCTGCCTGCGCGCTGGGCCGCCAGCTGATCCAGCGCGGGCAGTTCGGCCACGCAGGGCGCGCACCACGTGGCCCACAAGTTGATCAGCACCGGCTTGCCCTTGAGGCTGGCCAGCTTCAGTTCGCGGCCGGTCGGATCCTTCACCACGAAATCGGGCAATTGGCTGCCCTTGTGGCTGCGGTCGAACGTGCCGGCCGGTTCAGCCGGGGCTTTGGCTCCAGTTTCCGCTCCGCCTTGCGAAGCTGCCGGTTGCGCCTTTTGCGCGCTTTCCCTATCGCACCCGGCAATCAGCACGGCACAGCCAAGGACAAGCGCATTGAGCGAGCGGGACGATAGCAAGGGCAGCTCCAATCAGATGTGGGGTGGACGGTTCGCAACTGGGCCGTCGGCAATCATGCGCGAGATAAATGCCTCGATCCCGTTCGACAAGGCATTGTGGCGGCAAGACATCGCCGCATCCAAGGCGCACGTTGCCATGCTGGCCGCGCAAGGGATCGTTACCGCGGATGATGCCGCCGCGATTGCGGGCGGGCTGGATCAGGTCGCGGCGGAATACGCAGCGCATGGGGTGCCGGAAAATTGGGACCTTGAAGACATCCACATGACCACCGAAAGCCGCCTGGCCGAACTGATCGGCGCGGCGGCCGGGCGGCTGCACACCGCGCGTTCGCGCAACGATCAGGTGGCCACCGATTTCCGCCTGTGGGTGCGCGAGGCCTGCGAAGCGGCGGATGCCGGGCTTAAGGCGTTGCAGGTGGCGCTGGTCACGCGCGCGGCCGAGCATGCGGGCAGCATCATGCCGGGTTTCACCCACCTGCAAACCGCCCAGCCGGTAACGCTGGGGCATCACCTGATGGCCTATTACGAAATGGCCGCGCGGGATCGCTCGCGCTTTGCCGATGCGCGCGCGCGGATGAATTTTTCCCCGCTGGGCGCGGCCGCGCTGGCCGGCACCGGCTTTCCGATCGACCGGCACGCCACGGCGGCGGCGCTGGGCTTTGCCGCGCCGACGCGCAACAGCCTCGATTCGGTTTCGGACCGCGATTTCGCGCTCGATTACCTGATGAGCGCGGCCCAAACCGCGCTGCATCTGTCGCGCTTGGCGGAAGAGTTCATCATCTGGGCCAGCCAGCCGTTCGGGTTTGTCGCGCTGCCCGATAGTCTGTCGACCGGCAGCTCGATCATGCCGCAGAAGAAAAACCCCGATGCGGCCGAACTGGTGCGCGGCCACGCCGGGCGGATCGCCGGGTGCCTGACCAGCCTGATGATCACGATGAAAGGGCTGCCGCTGGCCTATTCGAAGGACATGCAGGACGATAAACCGCCGGTATTCGAAGCCGCCGGCCTGCTGACCTTGTGCATCGCGGCGATGACCGGGATGGTTGAAGCCACCACGTTCCGCACCGCGCGGATGCGCCAGGCGGCCGAACTGGGCTATGCCACGGCCACCGATTTGGCCGATTGGCTGGTGCGGCAAGCGAACATCCCGTTCCGCGAGGCCCACCACATCACCGGCGCGGCGGTAAAGCTGGCGGAAAGCCGGGGGCTGGCGCTGGATCAACTGCCGCTGGCCGATCTGCAAGCGATCGATGCGCGGATCGACGAGCGGGTCTATGCAGCGCTTTCGGTCGAGGCTTCGGTGGCCGCACGGGCCAGCTATGGCGGAACCGCGCCCGAACAGGTACAGGCGCGGGTGGCCGAAGCGCGCGTTGCGCTGGGTCTGGAGTGATTCGCCCGATGCGCCGTGTTGTCCCGCCCGCGATGATCCTTGCGCCGCTGGCTTTGGCCATCGCCGCGTGCGGCCAGCGGGCCGACCTTAAGCCGCAGGCTGGCCACACGCTGCCGCCAGCGCCTTATGGCCGCGATGATCGATCCAGCGCCGAAGCGCTGATGAAACCCACGCCGCAAGCTGCGCCGGAACGCAGCGTCGAACTGCGAAAACGTTCGGAAGAGCGTTCGCAAGACCCGTTCGACCTGCCCCCTTCCGACTGAGAGATTTTCGACCATGGACCATTTTGAATACCGCAGCGGCGTGCTTCACGCTGAAGACCTGCCGCTGAACGTGATCGCCGATGCGGTTGGCACGCCCGTTTATGTCTATTCGCGCGCGACGCTGGAACGCCATGCCCGCGTGTTCCGCGATGCGTTGTCGATCCTGCCGCGCGTGCATATTGCCTTTGCGATCAAGGCCAACCCGAACCTTGCGGTGCTGCGCGTGATGCAGCGCGAAGGGCTGGGGGCCGATGTTGTTTCGGCCGGGGAAATGGCGCGCGCACTGGCCGCCGGGATGCCGGCGGCGGACATCGTGTTTTCGGGCGTGGGCAAGCAGCACCACGAAATGATCAAGGGGCTTGAGGCCGGGATTGGCCAGTTCAACCTTGAAAGCGAAGAAGAAGGCATCGAACTGGCCGCGCTGGCGGCGCAGCGCGGGTTGCGCGCCGCGTGTGCGCTGCGGGTCAACCCCGATGTCGATGCCCGCACCCATGCCAAGATTTCAACCGGCAAGGCCGAAAACAAGTTCGGCGTGCCGATTGATCGGGCGGTTGGGATCTATTCGCGGCTGGCGGCGCTGCCGGGGCTGGATATGCGCGGCGTGGCCGTCCACATCGGCAGCCAGCTGTCCGAACTGGAACCGTTCGAAATCGCGTTCGGCAAAGTTGGCGCGTTGATTGCCGAACTGCGCGCGGCCGGGCAATCCGTAACCCATGCCGATCTTGGCGGCGGGCTGGGCGTGCCGTATCGCGCCGGTGAAGTGTTCCCCACCCCCGAGGCTTATGCGGCGATGGTGGCCCGCGTCACCCAGGATTGGGACGTGACGCTGATGTTCGAACCGGGCCGCGTGATCTGCGGCAATGCCGGGGTGCTGCTGACGCGGGTGGTGCGGGTTAAGCGCAGCTCGAACCGCGCCCCGTTCGTGATCGTGGATGCGGCGATGAACGATCTGGCCCGGCCGGCGATGTACGGCGCGTGGCACGATTTTGATGCGGTGCAGCCCAGCGGCGAAAAGATGACCGCGCATATCGTCGGGCCGATTTGCGAAACCGGCGATACGTTTGCGATGGACCGCGAAATCGACGCGATCGAGGCGGGCGATCTGGCGGTGTTCCGAACTGCCGGCGCTTATGGTGCAACGATGGCCTCCAGTTACAACAGCCGCGGTTTCGTGGCCGAAGTGATGGTTGATGGCGATCAGTTCGCGGTGGTTGCCGATCGCATCCTGCCCGAAGCGATCACCGCTGCCGAGCGAGTGCCCGATTTCCTGAAGGACTAGCGCGCGTGCACAGCCTGCCCCTCTATCACCGCCTGGCCGGCCTGCCGGTTATCGTGCTGGGCGAGGGGGATGCGGCAGAGGCCAAGCGCCGCTTGCTCGAACGCGCCGGGGCGTTGTGCGTCGGCGAAGACGATCCCGCGGCGCGGCTGGCCTTTGTCGCGCTGGATGTGCCCGAAGCCGCGGCGGCGCGCCTGAAAGCGCGCGGGCTGCTGGTCAACGTGGTCGATCGGCCGGACTTGTGCGATTTTACTGTCCCCAGCGTGCTGGAACGTGGCCCGGTGCTGATCGCGGTGGGCACGGGCGGCGTGTCTGCCGGATTGGCCAAGGCGCTGCGGTTGCGGCTGGAAGCGCTGCTGCCGGCATCGCTGGGCGCGCTGGCGCTGGCGCTGGGCGCGGCGCGCGGGCAGTTGCGGGCGCGGTTCCCCGATGCCGGCAACCGCCGCCGTGCGCTGGACGGCGCATTGTGCGCGGGCGGCGCGCTGGATCCGTTGGCCGACCATGGCGATGATGCGGTAACGCACTGGCTGGCCGGCAGCACCACGGGCAGCGGCGCAGTGGAAGAATTCACGCTGGCGAGCGATGACCCCGATGATCTGACTTTGCGGCAGGCGCGGTGGCTGGGCAGTGCCGATCTGGTTGCTTATGAACCCGGCGTTCCGGCAGCGGTGCTGAACCGCGCGCGGGCCGATGCCGCGCGGCTCGAACTGGTGCCGGGGGCGGGCGTGCCACAGCACGGCGGCTTGACCGTGATTATTCGGCGGGGCTGAGCAGGAACTTCATCTGGGCCAGCGCAATCGGCTTGGTCCGATCGTCCTGCCAGCATTCGGCGTTGACCAGCGCGACCCGCCGTCCGGCCCGTGTTACGGTGCCCACTGCGAACGTGCGCTGATTGGTGCCACCGCGCATGAATTCAACCTGCACGTTGACCGGTTTGAGCCGCAGATTTTCGCCCCGGCGCTCCATTTCCGCGCGCAGGGCGGCCATTGCCGCCATTTCGGCCAAACCGCTCATCGCGCCGCCGTGCAGAAAGCCGGGGCGTCCAAGAATGCGGTCGGAAAAATCCATGAACAACACCGGGCTGCCACGGTCTTCATGGTCAATGCCGATGCCCAGTGCCTGGGCGTAAGGGGGCAGCTGTATGTTTATCACAGGTAAGTCCCATGGGTTGCCATGAACGCGCCGACCACATGGGCCACCGGGTCTGATGGGTCGTCGTCATAGGCAATGCCGCGAATGAAAGAGATCGTCCGGGTCAGCTTGTAGCATTCGCCGCGCCCGATCACTGTTTTGCCGGGGGTGGCTGCGCGCATGTAATCGACCCGCAAGTCCAGCGTGGCATGGGGCACGAATTTTCTGGTCAGGGTCCAGACGGACATCGATGTGGCGTTGTCCATCAGGCTGATGATCGGCCCTGAAGCCAGCACCCCGGTATCGGCCGCGCCCACCAGATCTTCGCGCCAGGGCAGGGCCAGTTCGAACCAGCCTTCGCCATGGACGTGATATTCCAGCCCCAGCCAGCCGCCGTGGCCGTTGCGGGTCATGATCCCTTTCGCCAGCCGGGCGGGATCAAAGACGAAGCCTTCCGGTATTGCAGCCGGACTGCTGTTTTTGTCCTCAGACGTTTCGCTCATGCGGGCATCTGTGCTGGCAGCAGGGCACCATTACAATCTTTTAATTCGTGCCAGCGCCGTGCTGCGGCGATTGTTGCCGGGCGGGGCACGATGCGCCGCGCCATTTGGGGAACCATGATGAACCTGCCGCAAATCAACGTTTCGACCCTGCCCGACCCGCGCAATATGACCGGCGTATTCGGGAACACCTCCAGCTCCGGTCAGGCCGTTCTGGCGCATGACAACATCGTGGCCATGATGGTGTACCTTTATGACGTGCTGAAGCTCTGAGCGGAGCGCGCGGGATGAAAATCCGTCCCGAACTGGCGGCGTTGCAGCGCGATGACGCGCCGCAGCGCCGCATTCAGGCTGAACTTCAGGCCGTGGTTGAGCGTTGGCGCGGCGGACCGGCGATGGCCGGGATTGCCGCTGATCTGGCCCGCTTGGCCGAAGGGCGCCGTTTGGACGAACTGCTCAGCCTGGCCGCGCTGTTTGCCCCCGATGGGCTGGCCGCGGCGGACTTTGCCGCCGATCTGGTGCGCCTGATCGGTGCGGAGCTGGGGCGTCAGCCATTGGCGCACGTTCCGCTGCGACATTTTACCAACGATCTGATCACATCGCTGTTGCTGGCGCGGTGCGGCGATGTTTCGCTGTCGCTTGAAGCGGTGGATGGCACCGCTTTGCCGCGCATTTCGCCTCCCGCTTCGGTCAGCTTTTCGCCCAGCCAGACGTGGGAACGCGTGCTGGCCGGCAGCGGCGAGATCGAGCGTATCACGCTGGCCGCGGTACATCCCGCTGGCGTTGCCACGCTGACGCGCCAGCCTGAACGCGTGCGGGCGGGCATGGTCATCCACCGCAACGGGGCCAGCGAAGCGCTGGTACTGCGCACCGCGATGCCGCGCCGCTGCTGGCAGAGCTGGCGAACGAGCCCGGCAGTGCATCGCTGCGCTGGCAGGCGCTGCGCGAATGTCTGGGGCTGGATACCGCAATCGGCTTTGCCGCGTTGTGCCGCCTTGCCGGGCGCGATGGCGATCCGCTGGCGGCTCCGGCTGCGGCGCTGCAGGCGCAGTTGGTGGCGGATCATCCCCAGCTTGCCGGGATCGTGCCATGCCCCGCGTGATCGCGTGCGAGGATGCCGGCCAGGCTTCGCTGGGCGAAACAACCGATGCGCTGAATGCCGCCGGTTTTGATCCGCACGATGAAGCCAGCCTGGCCCATGCCGCGTTGTGCCTGCGGCGGCTGGGCAACAATCCCGACTTTCTGGGCGATATCCTGATCGACCACCTGGCGCAGCGCCACCGCGAAGATGCTTCGGACAGCGGCTATGGCCAGCAGGTCATCGTGCTGTCCCCGCCGGGCGGGACATTTTTCCTGCGCGCCAATATCTGGCCAGCGGCGGATGATTATGTGGTGCGGGCATCGGGCGGCGCCGCGTTCGTGCTGGGCCTGCCGCACGATCACAACTTCAGCTTCCTGACGCTGGGCTATTTCGGACCGGGGTATTGGAGCGATTATTACACGTTCGATTATGCCGCGGTAACCGGCTGGCAAGGCGAGCCGGTGCCATCGTTGCGGTTTGTCGAACGCGCGCGGCTCGAACCGGGCAAGCTGATGCTGTACCGCGCCCATGTTGACGTGCACGCACAGGGCGCCGCCGATGCGCTGTCGGTTTCACTCAACGTGATGCACACCGCCGGGGCGCAAGGCTGGCTGGACCAGTACCGCTTCGATCTGGAGCGGCGCGAAATCGGTGCGATCCTTTCGGCCGGGCCAACCGATGCCTTTATCAAGCTGGCGGTGGGACTGGGCAGCGCCGCCGCTCTGGACCTGGCGCACCAGTTTGCGCGCCATCACCCCAGCGACCGGTTGCGACTGGCCGCGTGGGACGCGCTGGCCGCGCGCGAAGCCGATCCGGCGGTGCGCGATGCGCTGTGGCGCGGGGCCGAAGCGGCTGGCAGCCGGCTGGTGGCAATGGCAGCCCGCGCCCGGCGCACCGCGCTGAATGGATTGCAACCGCGCGAAATGGATTAGGCGAAACCGCCGGCCAGCGCATCAATCGCGGCTTGCAGGATCACGGCGGCGGCGGCGGAATCGATCCGCGTGGCGCGTTTGGCGCGGCTCATGTCCTGGGCGATCAGCGCGCTTTCGGCGCTGGCGGTGGACCAGCGTTCATCCCACAACAGGATCGGCAGGCCCAGCACGCCAAGGTTGCGGGCATAGGCGCGGCTCGATTGGCTGCGCGGGCCTTCGCTGCCATCCATGTTGATCGGCAGGCCGATAACGATCCCTTTGACCGAACGTTCAGCAATCAAGCCGGCCAGTTCGGCCTTGTCGGCGCCAAACTTGCCGCGCTTCAGCGTCTTGCCCGGCGAAGCAAAGCGCCAGCCGGCATCGCAAAATGCGGTGCCGATGGTTTGCGTGCCAAGGTCCAGCCCCAGCAGCGCCCCGGCGCCGGGCAGCGCGGCGCGGAAATCGAGCGCGTTGGCGGTGATCAGCGCGCCGTCTGCCATGCCGTTACCCGCCGCGCGAAATCATCGCGCAAGTTCACCCAGAACAAGGGAATGTCATAGGCGTGATAGTTGTTGCCGGGCATCACGATCGGCCCCATCGCCGGTTCGCCGCCCAGCGAAAGCACCCCGTCGGCGCGGCAGTTGGCGGCGGCCAGTCCGGGTTGGATGCGGCCGCCGTGGAACCGGGCATCCAGCACCAGCGAACCCAGGTTGGCACTGGCCGGGGCAGCGCCCCCTTGGGCGCCGGTCAGCGGATTGGAACACAGCGTGGGGCTGCCCTGCAGCGCCCGGCCATCAAGGCCCGGCATCCGCGCGCCCGCGCGCAGCATCATGCCGGGATCGGCGGGTTCGGCAAAGCTGAGCCAGCTGATCACGCAGCCCGCTTCGCCCGGTGCGTTACAGGCCGGCAGGCCCATGCGCGGCAGATCGTGGTTCAGGCTGATCGGCCAGCCGATCAGGTAGGCGGCAGCGATGCGCCGGGCCAGCGGGGTTCCCGCCACGCGTTCGGCCAGCAACCGGCGCAAGTGATAGGCCCCCTGGCTGTGCCCGACCAAGACGATCGGCAGCGTTGGCGGAGCCGCGGCGAGGAAGGTGTCGAAGGCTTGGGCAACGTCGCGATGGGCCAGCTCCAAAGCTTTTGCGGCATCGGCATCGTCGCTCAGGAATACGCCAAAGGCGGCCTGGCGATAGCGCGGCGCCCACAACTGTTCTGCGCCGCCAAACGGGCTGGCGTAAGCGCGGGTCAGGGTGGCGGCCAGTTCGTTGGCGCGGGCATCGGCGGCCGGGGCGTTCCAGTGCGCGCGCTCAAGGTAAGTGGTGGGGTGGACAAAGAACACCGCGGCGTGAACTGGCTGCGTGGGTGCTGCGCCTGGCGGCGTCCACCGGGCGGGGCTGGCCGATAGCGCGGGCTGCGCCAGCCAGCGCTGCGGATCGGCATAAGCGTTGGCGGGCAGGGCGGGCTGCGCTTCGAACTGGCCGCGCGGGAGGAAGGCGATGCGGGTCATCGCTTCCGGGTAGAAGCTGAGCGCGACCCGTCCGATGAAGAACACCACCACGCAGAAGGCAAAGAAATACAGGAATTTGCGGGCCATAGTTCAGCTCGTGCTTTCGGACTGCAGCGCTTCGTGGCGCGCGGATGTGCGTTCCAGCGCAATCTTGATCATCGCCACCAGCGGATCGGCCAGCATCAGGCCCAGCAGGCCAAACAGCGCCCCCATGACCAACTGCGCGCCCAGCACCAGCGCCGGGGCAAGGTCGGCGGTTTTCTTGGCGATCATCGGGACGATCAGGTTGCCGTCCACCGTCTGGACGATGACGTAAACCGCGATGCAGTAAAACCCGGTTGGCGCATCGACCGAAAAACCGACCATGACCATCAGCAGTCCCGAGATCGGCGCGCCGATATTGGGCAGGAAGGCCAGCAATCCGGTCAACAAGCCAAGCAGGCTGGCCATCGGGACGCCGTAAAGCGCCAGAAACAGCCATGTGCCGATGCCTTCCACGGCCATGCCGATCAGGCGTCCGAACATCAGCATGCGCAGCGTCCGCCCCATCAACACGGCCGTGCCTTCAAAGTGATCGCGTTCGCCCACCGGCAGCATCCAGCCCACGCCGCGGCGATAAAGCTGGGGTTCGGCCGCCAGATAGATGCCCAGCACCAGGATCAGCAGCGCCGTGCCAACCCCGCCGATGAAGCCGCCCACCGCGCGGGTCAGCTGGCCAATCCCGCCGAGCAGTTTTTCGGCCAAGCTTTGCACGGCCTTCACATCGATCGCAAAACCGTGCCCTTGCAGCCATGCGACCGTAGCCAGCGATTGGCGCTCGATCGTGGCGGGCAGGGCGGCGGCCTGCTGCGCAATCTGCGTGCCGGCGAAATAGAACACCCAGGCGATGAAGCCGACGGCCAACAGCAGCACCAGCGCGACCCGCTTGCCGCGGCCGATCGGGATCACGCGGCCAAGCAGCCGGGCCCCGCCATCGATCATCGCGGCGAACACCATGCCGCCAAAGATCACCAGCAGCGGCTGGGCCAGCACGATGGTCAGACCAGCCAAAGTGGCCATGCCAATCCAGACCGCGGCTTTTTTCGCTTCGGCGCGCAGCAGCGGATCGGAAATGTCGGTTGGGCCGATGCCGTGCCGGCGGGGCACAGAACTGTCTGGCGCGGCGGATTGTCGGGCAGCCGTTTTTTTCGGCGCGGGCCGCTTGGGCTTGGGTTCAGCCATCATTGCCTCTGCGCGGTTTGGACAACCTGTGCCGTATGCACGGGGCGCAGGCTGCGCCATGAACGGCCCTCGCGCAAGGCGTGCCACCAGGTCAGCGGGTTGAGCCGTTCGCTGCCGTTCAGCGAAAACGTGATGAATTCGGCGCGGCCGCCCACGTTTGATAGCGGCACGGGGCCACCCAGCCCGTTTTCGCTGAACGGGGCGCGGCTATCTGCCGAATGATCGCGGTTGTCGCCCATCAGGAAGACGTGGCCGGGGGGAACCAGCGTTTCGGGATAGTCGTCCAGCGGCTGGCGCAAGTGATCGATGATCGCATAGTTGGCGCCATTGGGCAGCGTTTCGCGATACGTGGGCAGTTCGAACACGTCGCGTCCCGATGGCAGGCGCACGCGGTATGCGCCAAACCAGTCATAGGGATAATTGCCGCGCTCGTCGGTCAATGCGGTGTCGGCCGGGATCTGCACCGGCGGAACGATTTCCTGCGGCACCGGCTGGCCGTTCAGGATGATCTGGCCGCCGCGCACGGCAATCCGATCCCCCGGCAGGGCCACAACGCGCTTGATCAGATCCTCGCTGCGGTTTCCGGGCACCACGATCACGATGTCGCCATATTGCGGCGTTCCGGGCAGCACGCGCCACGCGCCGCGCGGCAGCACGTGAAAGCTGGCCGAAGCCCAGTTCCAGCCATAGGGGAACTTCGAAACGACCAGCCGGTCGCCCACCAGCAGGTTGGGCATCATCGAGATCGACGGGATATAGAACGGCTTGGCGACAAAGCTGTGGAAGGCCAGCACGGCCAGCAGCATCGTGGCCAGGCCGCGAATTTCGGCGATCCAGTCTACGCGCTCGGGCGCGGGCGATGGTGGCACAGGTTGGGGCGCGGGTTCGGGCGCACCGGCCGACGGGGCGAAGTCTGATGGCGGGGTGGACATGTCATTCACAGCTTGCGCGCCTCGATCACGATGAAGGCCTGCGCCCATGGATGGTCATCGGTTAACGTTAGGTGGACCACGGCTTCATGCCCCGCCGGGGTAATTGCCGCCAGCCGGTCTGCGGCCCCGCCGCTCAGCGCCAGCGTGGGCGCGCCCGAGCGGGCGTTGACCACGCCGATGTCCTTCATGAACACGCCGCGCTTGAACCCGGTGCCAACGGCTTTGGAAAACGCTTCCTTGGCGGCGAACCGCTTGGCCAGCGTGCCGGCCTTGGTGAAGGGGCGGCTGGCGGCTTTGGCCCGTTCCACTTCGGTAAACACCCGCGTTTCGAAGCGTTCGCCAAACCGGTTGAGCGAATTCTGGATGCGCTCGATGTTGCACAAGTCCGAACCGATCGCGATGATCACGCCGCCGTTCCTCAGCCTGCTGTTGGACGGGCCGCGTCCATCAGGGTGCGCATTTTCAGAATTGCCGGTTCCAGCCCGGCAAAAATTGCCTCGCCGATCAGATAATGGCCGATGTTGAGTTCGGCCAGCTGGGGGATCGCGGCGATCGGCTGGACGTTATCGTAAGTCAGGCCATGGCCGGCGTGGGGTTCGATCCCGTTGCGCGCGGCCAGCGCCGACATGTCGGCGATCCGTTTCAGTTCAACCGCGCGGGCCTCGCCGGTGGCATGGGCATATTCGCCGGTGTGGAATTCGACCACCGGCGCGCCAAGGCGGATCGCGGCGTCCAGCTGGGCCACTTCGGGGGCGATGAACAGGCTGACGCGAATCCCGGCGTCCAGCAGCCGCTGCACGATCGGGTAAAGCCGGTTGTGCTGGCCGGCCGCATCCAGCCCGCCTTCGGTGGTGCGTTCCTCGCGGCGTTCCGGAACGATGCACGCGGCATGGGGCATGTGGCGCAGCGCAATGGCCAGCATCTCTTCGGTGGCGGCCATTTCCAGGTTCAGCGGCAGGTTGGTGGCCGCTTGAATCCGGGCCAGGTCTTCATCGCGAATGTGGCGCCGATCTTCGCGCAAGTGCGCGGTGATGCCATCGCCGCCGCACGCTGCCACGATCTGCGCCGCGCGCACCGGATCGGGATGATCGCCGCCGCGCGCGTTGCGGATCGTCGCGACGTGATCGATGTTGACGCCAAGGCGCAGCGGGATCAGCACCATCGTCTCCCTCAGGGCTTGGCGCGGCTGCCCGGCTTGATCGCGGGGGTGGCGGCCAGTTCGGCGGGAAGCTCGTCGTCGGCATAAGTCGGGAACGTCAACGCGATCAGGGGATAGAACGGCACGCCCAGATCAACCGTGCCGCCCGAACGATCGACCAGCGATGCGGCGGCAATCACTTCGCCGCCGGCTTCCGCGATCGCGCGAATCGCTTCGCGGCTGGAGAGGCCGGTGGTGACAACGTCTTCGACCAGCAGCACCTTGTCGCCCGGTTCCAGCGCGAATCCCCGGCGCAGCTCGAACGTGCCTTCGGGGCGTTCGACGAACATCGCCTCGACCCCCAGTGCGCGGCCCATTTCATGGCCGATAATCACCCCGCCCATCGCCGGCGAAACAACTTTGGTAATGTCCTTGCGCACGTCGCGCGGCAGTTTTGCGGCGATGGCGGCGGCCAGGCGCGAGGCCCGCATCGGATCCATCAGCACGCGCGCGCACTGAAGATAACGCGCGCTGTGGCGCCCGGACGAGAGCAGAAAATGGCCTTCAAGCAGCGCCTTGCTGGCGCGGAACTCGGCCAATACGTCTTCGTCCTGCATTATCCGGTTGGCCTTTCGTGAATTCGAGCCCCCACGGAAGGGGCTGTCATTGAAGCATGTCAAAATATCCCCTAGAGGCGCTTGAGGTGGCCCGCAAGCGCGCGTATAGGCCGCCTGCAAATCTGACTCCCAAGGGGGCGGGAGGGGGCACACGTGTTCTTCCGCCGCACAAGGAAAGCGAAAGCACAGGAACGATGAAATTCGCCCAAACCGCCCGCGTCGCGGGTCATGCGCTTAAGGCAGCCGGCTTGGCCCTGGCGTTGCTCGTGGCCCCCCAGGCGGCATTCGCCGCTCAGGATGCCGCCGCTGCCGCCACTCCGGCCGCCAGCGAAGCTGCCGCCGCCCCGGTTGCTGAAAAGGCTGCTGCCGAAAAGGTTGCCGCTGAAAAGGTTGCAGCTCCCGCTGTTGCTGCTCCGGCGGTCCCGGCGATTGACCCCAACGATCCGCACTTCAAGGTTGCTCCGGGCGGTTACACCCCGATGAAGCCTACCGAAGGCAAGGGCATGCCCATTCCCGGTGCGATTGATCTGCAGAAGCAGTATTCGCCGGTCGGCGAAACCGCCGTTGGCCTGCATGATGCGCTGGTTTACGTGATGTTTGCGATCACGGTGTTCGTGCTGTTGCTGTTGCTGTTCGTAATCGTCCGCTTCAACAAGCGCGCTAACCCGGTGCCTTCGAAGACCAGCCACAACACCAAGCTCGAAGTGGTCTGGACTGCGGTTCCGATCCTGATCCTGGTGGCCATTTCGGTCCCGTCGATCTCGCTGATCGCCAAGCAGTACAAGCCGGCTCCGGAAAAGGCGCTGACCGTGAAGGTCACTGGCAACCAGTGGTTCTGGACTTATTCCTATCCCGACAACGGCGATATCAAGGTTATCTCGAACCTGCTGCCCGACAAGCAGGCCATTGCCAACGGCGAACCCGTTCAGCTGGCCGTCGATTACCGCATGGTCGTGCCCGTGGGCGAACCCATTCGCCTGCAGACCACCGGTGCCGACGTGATCCACTCGTTCGCGGTGCCTTCGCTGTGGTTCAAGCTTGACGCGGTCCCGGGCCGCATCAACGAAAAGGTACTCACCATCAACGAGCCGGGCGTTTATTACGGCCAGTGCTCGGAACTGTGCGGCGCGCGCCACGGCTATATGCCGATCGCAGTCGAAGCGCTCCCGCGTGACAAGTTCAACGCCTGGGTAATCGCCAATGGCGGCACGATCGATGGTGCGCCGAAGGCTGCGGCTCCTGCCGCGGCTCCGGCGGCTTCCGCTCCGGCGGCCCCTGCTTCGCCGGCTCCTGCCGCTTAAGCCTGTTAGATCAAGGACAAGGTTCGCATCATGGCTAACACTGCCGAACACTCCCAGGCTCATGACGAGCATGGCCACGACGATCATGATCACAAGCCGGCATTCTTTGCCCGCTGGTTCATGTCGACCAACCACAAGGACATCGGTACGCTGTACCTGATCTTCGCGATTTTCGCGGGGATCATCGGCGGCGCGATTTCGGGCGTTATGCGCCTCGAACTTGAACACCCCGGTATCCAGTACCTGGGCACTGTCGCGCAGTTCCTGGGTGGCGGCAAAGCCGTTGAAATGAACGATGCGCTGCACCTGTGGAACGTGCTGATCACCGCCCACGGCCTGATCATGGTGTTCTTCATGGTCATGCCGGCGATCATCGGGGGCTTCGGCAACTGGTTCGTGCCGATCATGATCGGCGCGCCCGACATGGCCTTCCCGCGCATGAACAACATTTCGTTCTGGCTGACGTTCGCGGGCTTCTGCTCGCTGATGATCTCGCCGTTCGTGCCCGGCGATGCCACCGGCAACGGTGCCGGCATCGGCTGGACGGCGTATGCCCCGCTGTCGACTTATGGTTCGAACGGCCCGGCAACCGACTTCGCGATCTTCTCGCTGCACCTTGCCGGTGCGGCGTCGATCATGGGTGCGATCAACTTCATCACCACCATCTTCAACATGCGTGCGCCGGGCATGACCCTGCACAAGATGCCGCTGTTTGTGTGGTCGGTGCTGGTTACCGCGTTCCTGCTGTTGCTGTCGCTGCCGGTTCTGGCCGCCGCGATCACCATGCTGCTGACCGACCGCAACTTTGGCACCACCTTCTTCGATCCTTCGGGCGGTGGCGATCCGGTGCTGTACCAGCACTTGTTCTGGTTCTTTGGCCACCCCGAAGTGTACATCATGATTCTGCCGGCGTTCGGCATCATCAGCCAGATCGTCTCGACCTTCTCGAAGAAGCCCGTGTTCGGTTACCTCGGCATGGCTTACGCGATGGTCGCGATCGGCGTGGTCGGCTTCGTCGTGTGGGCGCACCACATGTACGCCACCGGGATGAACGTGAACACCAAGATGTACTTCACCGCCGCTACGATGGTGATCGCGGTGCCGACCGGCATCAAGATCTTCTCGTGGATCGCGACCATGTGGGGCGGTTCGATCGAATTCAAATCGCCGATGGTTTGGGCGATCGGCTTCATCTTCCTGTTCGTGGTTGGCGGCGTGACCGGCGTCTACCTGGCCAACGGCGGCGTGGACGATGTGGTGCACGATACCTACTTCGTGGTGGCGCACTTCCACTACGTGCTGT
>JBJOPJ010000022.1:0-25030 GCA_046050825.1 Pseudomonadota bacterium | reverse complement strand
GCGCGCGTTGCCTTCGAAAATGGCGTGGCGTTCGGCATCCGAAATGTCGAGTGCATCGACATAGCGTTTGGTGTCATCGAAATAGAAGCCGGTGGTGGGATCGATCCCGCGCACCGCGCCAACCATTTCGCTGCCGAACAGGATGTTCTTGTTCTCGATCACGTCGGCCAAGAGGTCGATCCCCGGCTGGTGATAGACGCACGTATCGAAGAACACGTTGTTCATCAGGTGAGTTTGCAGATCGGGCTTCTTCAGCATGTCGGCCAGACCGCGATAACGGCCCCAGTGATAGGGCACCGCGCCGCCGCCGTGCGGGATGATGAAGCGCAAGGTCGGGAAGCGGCTGAACAGATCGCCTTCCAGCAGCTGCATGAACGCGATCGTATCGGCTGCGATGTAATAGCCGCCGGTGGCGTGCATCGCCGGGTTGCAGCTGCCCGAAACGTGGATCATCGCCGGCACGTCCAGTTCGCACATCGCTTCGTAGAACGGGAACCAGAACGGATCGGTCAGCGGCGGGTGCTTGAAGTGGCCGCCGCCGGGATCGGGGTTCAGGTTGCAGCCGATAAAGCCCAGTTCGTTCACGCAGCGCTTCAGCTCGGCGATCGAGCTGGTCATATCCGCTTCGGGCGATTGCGGCAGCATGCACACGCCCGCGAAAATATCGGGATAGAGCGCCACAACGCGGGCGATCAAATCATTGCAGACTTGCGCCCACTTCACGGCCACCGATTGATCGCCAACGTGCGGGGCCATCGCGCTGGCGCGGGGGGAAAAGATCGTCATATCGGCGCCGCGTTCTTTCAGCAGGCGCAGCTGGTTCGATTCGATCGTTTCGCGGATTTCGGCATCGGAAATGTCCGGGTAGGCCGGGCATTCGGTTCCGGCCTTGAACGCCGCCTTCTGCGCCTCGCGCCAGTCATCGTGCGCGCGTGGCAGCACGGTGTAGTGGCCGTGGCAGTCGATGATCATGGTCACGATGGCTTTCCTTTCCCTGCAGCTGCGCGCTGCCGATAAACCGTGCCGCGCGTCATCACCGGGGGCACGCCCAGCGATAGCAGCGTTTTGGCGGATTCTTCCATCTCGGCGGCGCGGCGCAGCCCGTGGGTGGCCATGCGTTCAAGAT
The DNA here is from genome assembly GCA_046050825.1 of Pseudomonadota bacterium. GTDB lineage: Bacteria > Pseudomonadota > Alphaproteobacteria > Sphingomonadales > Sphingomonadaceae > Novosphingobium. Next base: position 23,904 of record JBJOPJ010000022.1, on the reverse strand, counting down.
TGTATTCGGCCCGCGCGTGCCACGGGATCGTTTTCTCGCTGGCGTCGAGCGAGGCCAGCACTTCATCCGTAACGCCGGCGGCAGCGGCGGCTTGCATCATTTCGTCGGTCAGGGCTTCCAGCCCTTTGACCATGACCGAGCGGATCATCTTGATCGCGCTGGCGCGGCCCACGGCATCGCCCACCACGCGGACGTTGGTGAACCCCAGCGCGCGCAGCCGGGCTTCGGCTTCGGGCGCCGCGCCGCCGGCCAGCAGCAGCGGGACGTTCAGCCCTGCCGGGTTAACCGGGGCCAGCACCGCCACATCGACATAGCGCCCGCCAGCGGCTTCGACCGCTTTGGCCGCAGCGCGTTTGGTGTCAGGGGCCACCGAATTGCAATCGCACCACAGCGCGCCGGGGGCCAAGTGGGCGGCATAGTCTTGCGCGGCGGGCAGCGCGGCATCGGCTGTCACCAGCGACAGCACCAGCGGCGCTGCGGCCAGTGCGGCGGCGGCGCTATCGGCGGCGGTAACGCCCAGCTGCGCCATCGCACCGCGCCGCGCCGGCAGCACGTCCCAGCCGCAGGCGCGGCCGTGCCACGCCCCGGCGCGGGCAAAGGTAGAGCCGGCCTCGCCGAACCCGATCAGGGCAACATCGCACGTCATCACCCATCGCCCATGCGCCCGCGCACCCGCGCTGGGCAAATCGAATGAGTCCGTTTGCTATCAATTTTTACGAATCGAGTTTCGGGAATCACGGCGTCAGCTTGGCCCCGGTTTCACGCAGCAGGCCCAGAAACGCGGCTTGGGTGGCGGTGGGCCGCCAGCCGGCGCGGGTGGAGATGCCGATCGTGCGGGTGACCGGCGCGGGCGTGGCGCGCGCCGCCAGCACCCCGGCGTCTAGTTCGACCGAAACCTGATCCGGCGAAAGCAGGGTCAGCGCATCGCCGGACAGCAGCAGCTGCCGGATCATCATCACCGAACCGCATTCGATCCCGACATGCGGCACATCGCGCCCCAGCGCGCGGATCATCGCTTCCCAATAGCGCCGCAGCGGGGTTTCGCGGCCCGGCAGCAGCCAGGGATAGGCAAACATGGCGTCCGCCGCGTTGGGGGCGGCCAGCAGCGGGTGGCCGGCGCGCATGACCAGCGCGGGGCGATCCTCGAACACGGCTTCCTGCACCAGATCGTCCACCACCACGTCTTCGCGCAGCGCGCCCAGCATTAGGTCGATGTCGCCATCGCGCAGCGGCCCGGCCAGTTCGTTGTGGCTGCCTTCGTGAACTGCCACATCGATGCCGGGATGCGCGGCGGTAAACCGGGCGATGGTTTCGGGCAGCCAGCGCGCGCGGCTGAGCGGCATTGCGCCAACCACGATCCGCCCCCCGGCCTTGCCCTGCCACGCGGCCACTTCGGCCAGCCCAGCGCGCAGTTCCGCCATTGCCAGGCCAAAACCGCGGGCGCGCCGTTCCCCGGCCGGGGTCAGCGCCAGCGCGCGGCCGTGCCGGTCGAGCAGGCGCTGCCCCAGCGCCACCGACAAATCGGCCACGGCGCGGTGGAGTGAGGCTGGCGAAATCCCGGTTGCCTCCGCGGCGGCGGCATAGCTGCCCGCGCGCACCACCGCCAGAAACGCCCGCACTTGCGTGCCGGTAACGCGCGGCGAACCAACGTGGATAATCGCGGCTTCGGCGCGCGGGGCCAGCAGCAAGGCGGCTTCGGTCGGGTTCATCCCGGCTGGGCCGCGCTCGAACAGGGTGACCCCCAGGGTTGTCTCAAGCCCGCTGATGGCCTGCGTCAGCGCGGGCTGGGTCAGGTTGACCGCCCGCGCGGCGCGGCTCAGGCTGCCGTGGCGCACGGTGGCGGCCAGCGCGGCATAGTGGCGGATGTTGGGCGGACGATCGGTCATCGCCCGCACGATTAGCAATATATTATGCCCTGCGCCAACTTCGCATTAGTGCTACGCAGCCACGAGGCGCATGGCCCGCAATGCCTGTTCCCGTGGCCCATTCCCATGGCCGATCCCCGCGGCCAATCTCTGTGGAGAATTTTGATGACCGGTATCGTCGTCCAGAATATCGAGCGTACGCCCCTTGAAGTGGTCGATGGGCTGGCCCAGTGCGGCGTTGCCACGGTTCACGAAGCGCAGGGCCGCACCGGCCTGCTCGCCAGCTATATGCGCCCGATCTATTCCGGCGCGCGGATCGCGGGCAACGCGGTGACGATCAGCGCACCTCCGGGCGACAACTGGATGGTCCACGTGGCGATCGAACAGCTGAAAGCTGGCGATATTCTGGTGATCGCGCCCACCAGCCCGTGCGAAGACGGCTATTTCGGCGATCTGCTGGCCACCAGCGCGCAGGCGCGCGGCTGCCGCGGGCTGATCATCAACGCCGGGATCCGCGATGTCCGCGATCTTACCGAAATGAACTTCCCCGTGTGGTCCAAGGCCGTGTTCGCACAAGGCACTATCAAGGCCTCGCTTGGTTCGGTCAACGTGCCGGTGGTCTGTGCCGGCGCGGCGATCGAAGCCGGCGATGTGATCGTGGCCGATGATGACGGCGTGTGCGTGGTAAAGCGCGCCAAGGCCGCCGAAGTGCTGGCCGCCGCGCAGGCCCGCGAAGCCAACGAGGGCGACAAGCGCGCCCGCCTGGCCGCCGGCGAACTGGGCCTCGACCTTTACAAGATGCGCGAAAAGCTGGCCGAACTGGGCCTCAAATATGTCTGATACCGGCGTCCGCTGCATGTGGATGCGCGGCGGCACATCGAAGGGCGGGTATTTCCTGAAGGATGACTTGCCCGCCGATGCGGCGGCGCGCGATGCCTTCCTGCTGGCCATGATGGGCAGCCCCGATCCGGTCCAGATCGACGGGATGGGCGGGGCCGATCCGCTGACCAGCAAGGTGGCAGTGGTCAGCAAATCGGCGCGCGCCGGGATCGACGTTGATTACCTGTTCCTGCAGGTGTTCGTCGATCAGGCGATTGTCACCGATGCCCAGAACTGCGGCAATATCCTGGCGGGGGTTGGCCCCTTCGCGATCGAGCGCGGGCTGGTGGCCGCCGCCGGCGATGAAACCCGCGTGGCGATCTATATGGAAAACACCGGGCAAGTGGCCGTGGCCACGGTGCAAACGCCCGGCGGCCAGGTGACATATGCGGGCGCTGCGGCGATCGACGGCGTTCCCGGCACCCACGCCCCGATCCCGACCGAGTTTCGCGATACCGCCGGGTCCAGCTGCGGGGCTTTGCTGCCCAGCGGCAATGCGGTTGACGTGGTCAACGGCGTGCCCGTGACGCTGATCGACAACGGCATGCCGTGCGTGGTGATGAAGGCCGCGGACGTGGGCATCACCGGCTATGAAGACCGCGACTGGCTGGACGCCAACACCGAACTGAAAGCCCGGATCGAGGCGATCCGGCTGGCCGTGGGCGCGCGCATGAACCTTGGCGACGTGGCCGAAAAAAGCGTGCCCAAAATGATGCTGGTCGCCCCGCCCAAACATGGCGGCGCGGTATGCGTGCGCAGTTTCATTCCGCACCGGGCCCATGCCACGATCGGCGTGCTGGGCGCGGTCAGCGTGGCCACCGCCTGCCTGATCCCCGGATCGCCGGCGGCCGAAGTTGCGGTTGTCCCCCAGGGCGCGCGCAAGACCCTGTCGGTTGAACATCCGACCGGCGAGATGAGCTGCGTGCTGGACGTGAACGATGCGGGCCAAGTGGTGTCTGCCGCCCTGCTGCGCACCGCGCGCAAGCTGATGGATGGAGTTGTATTCGGATGAGTGAAGACCGCATCATCAGCTGGCACGGCAACCCGTCAAAGCCGCTCTATGTGCCGCCGCCGGGCGCGATTGACGCGCACTGCCACGTGTTCGGCCCGATGGCGCAGTTCCCGTTCAGCGCCAAGGCCAAGTACCTGCCCGAAGACGCCGGGCCAGACATGCTGTTCGCCCTGCGCGATCATCTGGGCTTCGATCGCAACGTGATCGTGCAGGCCAGCTGCCACGGCACCGACAATGCGGCAACGCTGGATGCCATTGCCAGATCGAACGGCAAGGCGCGCGGCGTGGCGGTGGTCGATCCGATGATTTCCGAGGCCGAACTGGCCGCGCTGCACGAAGGCGGGATGCGCGGAATCCGGTTCAACTTCCTTAAGCGGCTGGTCGATGATGCGCCGAAGGACAAGTTTCTCGATGTTGCCCGGCGGTTGCCGCAGGGCTGGCACGTGGTGATCTATTTCGAGGCCGATATCCTTGAGGAACTGCGCCCGTTCATGGATGCGATCCCGGTGCCGCTGGTGATCGACCACATGGGCCGCCCCGATGTGACCCAAGGCCCGGACGGGGCCGACATGAAGGCCTTCCGCAACTTTCTGAACAGCCGCGACGATATCTGGTTCAAGGCGACCTGCCCCGACCGGCTGGATGGCAACGGCGATCCTTGGGACATGTTCGCGGAATCGGTCGCGCCGCTGGTGGCCGATTATCCCACCCGCTGCCTGTGGGGCACCGATTGGCCGCATCCCAATATGCAGGATGCGATCCCCGATGACGGCCACCTGGTCGATATGATCCCGCGCATCGCCCCCACCGACGAACTGCAGCGCCTGTTGCTGATCGACAACCCCGAGGCGCTTTACTGGGCGGATTGAGGGGGCGGCGTCAGTAAATCGTGTAGCCGCCGTCGATCACCATGCTGTCGCCAGTGTGGAACCGCGAGGCATCTGACGCGAGGTAGACCGCAATCCCGGCGAAGTCTTGCGGATCGCCCCACCGGCGCATCGGCACGCGGCCGATCACTTTGTCGTTGAACTTGTCCCAGCCCTGCAACGGCGCGGTCATGTCCGAGCGGATCCAGCCCGGCAGGATCGCGTTGGCGCGGATGCCATAGCGGGCATATTCCACGGCCAGCCCCCGGATCAGACCCAGCACGGCGGTTTTGCTGGCGGCGTAAGCCTCGTTCGCCGGTGCGCCATCGATCGCCGAGGTGGACGAGGTAACCAGCAGCGATCCGCCCGCATCGCCGGTTTCGGCGCGGGCGATCATGTGCTTTGCCGCTTCGCGGAACGTCCAGAATACCGCATCGAGGTTGACGGTCATGACCCGCCGCCAGCCTTCGGTGGTCTGCTCGTGGAACGGTGCGCCGCCGCCGATCCCGGCATTGGCGCCGCAGAAATCGAGCCGGCCAAAGCGTTCGATCACGCTGGCAACGCCCGCGCAAACCGCATCTTCTCTGGAGACGTCGATCGGTTGCACCAGCACTTCGGCCCCCAGCGCTTCCAGCTTGGCGGCGGCGGCGGCGTTCTTGGCCGGGTTCTGCCCCCAGATCGCCACTTTCGCGCCGGCTGCGGCCAGGCCTTCGGCCATGCCCAGTCCGATGCCGCCATTGCCGCCGGTTATCAGCGCGACTTTGCCGGTCAGGTCGAAGGGGGAAAAGGCCATGGGCGATCCTCGTGCGGTTGCTTGTGCGGTTGGTGTCTGGTTGGGCCAACTTTACGGCGATCGGCCTGCGCTGCAAGGTGGACGTGATCTTGTGGATTGAACGCGGATGGTTTTGGCCCCATTTGCCCCTGTGACCAACCCGGCGCAGGAGACCGCGATGACCGACAAGCTTGAGCTGACCGACGAGGAATGGCGCGCGCGGCTAAGCCCCGAGCAATATCAGGTGCTGCGCCAGCACGGCACCGAACGGGCGTTTACCGGCAAGTATGACGGCAACAAGGCCGATGGCGTCTATCGCTGCGCGGGGTGCGGCGCGGCGCTGTTCGACAGCGCGACCAAGTACGATTCCGGATCGGGTTGGCCCAGCTATACCGCGCCGGTTGCCGCCGCCGCCGTGGCCGAAGTGCGCGATACGTCGCACGGGATGGTCCGCGTCGAAGTGCGCTGTGCCACCTGCGAAGGGCATCTGGGGCACGTGTTTCCCGATGGGCCGGGTCCAGACGGGCTGCGCTATTGCATCAACAGCGCGTCGCTGGATTTCAAGCCGGAATAGCCGCGCAGCCGGCGATCTGCTGGCGCCACTTGATTGGGGATAGGGCGAATTCGCCATTAACCCCAGGTTGCAAATCCCCTATGCATGGCGCTGTGCCCGGCACTTTGCCGGACTGAAGGAATGATCGAGCCACATGGCCAGAAACGATAATCGGCGCGCCGCGCCATCCGGCGGGCGCAGGTCGGAACACTATGGTCCTTCGGGTTTTCAGCGGTTTGTGCGCCGCTTGTTCGTATGGGGGGTAACCCTGTCGGTGCTGGCGCTGATGGCGCTGGGCGTGGCCGTGGCGCTGGCGGCGCAATCGCTGCCCAGCTTCGATCAGATGAAAACCAGCCAGGCCGGACAGATGATCGTGGTGCGCGCGCGCGATGGCACCGAACTCGTCTCGCTTGGGCCAAGTTACGGCAAATGGCTATCGCACGACCAGATCCCCGCGGTGATGCGCGAAGCGATGGTTTCGGTTGAGGACCGGCGCTTTCATTCGCATTTCGGGATCGATCCGATCGGTCTGGCGCGCGCCGGGTTCGTGGCCGCGACCACTGGAAAATCGGTTCGCGCCACGTCTACCATCACGCAGCAGCTGGCCCGCACGGTGTTCCTGAACAACAACCGTTCGCTGGGGCGCAAGGCCCGTGAAGCGGTGCTGGCGCTGGCGCTGGAATGGAAGTTTTCCAAGGCCCAGATCCTCGAACTGTACCTCAACAAGGTGTATTTCGGCGGCGGGGCTTATGGGGTTGATGCCGCCAGCCGCAAATTCTTTGGCCATCCCGGCAGCGAAATTACCCTGCCCGAAGCAGCCATCGTGGCCGGGCTGGTCAAGGCGCCGTCGCACTATTCGCCAACGGCCGATGCCGAAGCCGCCGTGGGCCGCGCCAAAGTGGTGCTGGGCCTGATGGAAACCAATGGCGCGATCAGCGCGGCCGAGGCCGCCGGGGTGGATTTCAGCAAGATCAAGTTCGCGTCTGACAAGGGGCAGAACTCGGTCCGCTATTTTACCGATTGGGCGCTGCCGCAGCTGGATATGCTGCTGGGCGAAAACAGCGAGCCGATCGAGGTGTGGACCACGCTTGATCCCGCGATGCAGCGCGCCGCGACCGAGGCGATCCAGAAAAACGTGCCGGCCGGGGCGCAAGGCGCGCTGGTCAGCATGGACCGCGATGGTGCGGTGCTGGCGATGATTGGCGGCACCGATTATGTCTCGTCGAATTACAACCGTGCCACCAATGCCGTGCGCCAGCCCGGTTCGGCGTGGAAGCTGTTCGTTTATCTGGCGGCGCTGGAAGCGGGTTATACCCCCAACGACAAGGTGGTGGACGAACCGGTGACGATCGACGGGTGGAGCCCGCGCAATTCGGGCGGCGATTTCGCCGGCGAAATCGATGTGCGCACCGCGTTCGCCTATTCGAAAAATACGGTCGCGGCATCGCTCGGCAACGAAGTGGGCTTTGCCGCAGTGGCGGGCATGGCGCGCCGCTTTGGCATCAGCACGCCGATTTCGACGGTGCCTTCGATGGTGCTGGGCTCGAACGAAGTGCGCTTGATCGACATGACGCGCGCGTTCACTTCGGTTTCGGCCAAAGGGCAGGCGATCGAACCGTATGGCATCACCAAGATTGCCACGGCTGATGGGCGGGTGTTGTACCAGCGCCAGCAAAAGCCGGGCGCGGTGCTGGTGCCCGCTTATGTTGCCGCCGGGATCACCGATCTGTTGCAGAGCGCGGTCAGCATCGGCACCGGCCGGGCCGCGCAGATCGGCCGCCCGGTGGCGGGCAAGACTGGCACCACCAGTTCGAACAAGGACGGCTGGTTCCTGGGCTTTTCCAGCGGCGTCACCACCGGGGTGTGGATGGGCCGCGACGATGACAAGCCGGTGCCCGGCCTGCAGGGCGGCAGCGCCCCGGCTCGCGCGTTTTCGGCTTATATGAAAGTTGCCGTGGCCAACCGTCCGGTTGAACCGTTTGAAACCGGGGTAACCCTGCCAGCATGGCAGCTTGAGCCCGACGACGAAGCGGCGCTGGGCAGCAATCCGGAAGACTATTACTACGTCGATGAACAGGGCAACCTGGTTGATCCGGCGCGTCAGGATAAAGCCAGCGCTACGCCCAGTGCCGAACGCAGCGGCGAACCCGCTGCGCCGCCGCCGGCCGCGAACGATGATTTCCTCGATCAGGCAACCGGCCGCGGCCGCGCCGAACCTTCACCGCGCCCGCGCACCGGCACCAAGATGCCCTGACGCGAACCGGCGCAGCGAGGCGCTGAAACGAAACGGCCCGCGCCCCGGATAAACGGAGCGCGGGCCGGTTTGGTTTGTGGCCGGCTAAAGGCCGGGCCGGTTACTGCATCCGCAGCGCCAGATAGCTGGAACCCGGTTGGCCCGGTCGCGTCACTTGCAGCGTAACTGTGGGCCGGCCAGCCGTTTTGGCGGCTTTGAGGGCCGCTTCAAACCCGGCGATGTCGCCCACTTGGGTGAAGTTCACCGACTGGACGATATCGCCGCGCTGCATCCCGCGGTTGGCGGCATCCGAAGCGGCATCGACGTCCAGCACAACCACGCCCTTGGTATCCTGCCCCACGCCAAGGCGCATCGCATATTCGGGTTTCATGGTCAGCACCTGCAACCCCAGCGTGCTGGTTGCCAGGCTGCCCGATTGCTTAGGGCCATCGAACGGATCGGCATTGCCGGCCTGCGGATCGAGCGATTTGGCCAGTTCCTGCTGGCCGGGACGCCGCGCCACCACCGCGTAAAGCGTCTGGCGCTTGTCCTGCCGCAGCACTTCGATCGGGATCCGGGTGCCGGGCGGGGTATCCGCCACGATCGAGGACAGGGTCCGGTCGGGGGTGATTTCGAACGTGTTGACCTTCAGCACGATATCGCCCTCGCGCAGTCCGGCGATTGCTGCCGGCAGGCCGGGCTGCACGGTGCGCACCAGTTCGCCGCGATCGTGGGGCAGGCCCAGCGAATCCGCGATCTCGTCGGTCACGGGCTGGATCATCACGCCCAGATAGCCGCGCTCGATCACGCGGCCCTTCATCAGCTTGTCAACGATCGGGCGGGCGATATCGCTGGGGATGGCGAAACCGATCCCGATATTGCCGCCCGAAGGCGCCACGATCCAGTTGTTGATGCCGATGACGTTGCCCTGCATGTCAAACATCGGCCCGCCCGAATTGCCCGAATTGATCGAGGCATCGGTCTGGATGTAGTGATCGTAGGCGCCGGTGCCGGTGTTGCGGAACACCGATGAAATGATCCCCGATGTCACCGTGCCGCCAAGGCCGAACGGGTTGCCGATCGCGATCACCCAATCACCGGCGCGGGCCTTGGCCGATTCGCCGAACTTGACGAACGGCAGCGCTGTCTTGGCTTCGATCTTGAGCACGGCAATATCGGATTCGGGATCGCGGCCCACGATCCGGGCCACGTATTCGCTGCCCGTGGCAAACTTGACGGTGACTTCATCGGCGGCGTTTTCGCTGTCGAGGCTGATCACGTGGTTGTTGGTCACGATATAGCCATCGGGCGAGATGATGAAGCCCGAACCGACCGCTTCGGCCTGGCGGGTCTGGGTGTCCGGCGCGCGCGGGATCAGGCCGCCAAACGGCGTGCCGGCCAGCGGGTTTTGCGCCTTGACCTTGACCTTCTGGCGCACCGCTATGTTGACCACGGCGGGCTGCAATTGCTGGGTCAGGTCAGCGAAGCTGGCGGGCGCCCCGGCCCGCGGGACGATGCCTTGAATCTGCATCGCATCGTTCTGGGCCACTTGCGCTCCGGCGGGAAAGCCGGTCGTCAGGGAAATGGCTGCCCCGCCAATCAGCAGGGCCGAGGTTAGTCCATAAGCGTATCGCACGGGTCTCAAGATCCTCTTGTTAGTCGCGTTCTTGCGGCACAGGTGCCGGTCCTGCCCGGGAATGGGAATTCACGCCGAAACAGATTAACCCAATTTGAATGGCTCATCTGCTGCCGGCCCGGCCGTTCATTTGTTTCAGATAGGCACTGTCCGGCGAAAGGATAAGGGTGGCGCGATCACGATGGTTCGGATCGCCGAACATCGTTTCATAGCTGCTCATCGCGCGGTAAAAATCGTAGAATTCAGGATCGCGCGCGGCGCTGGCACCGATGATCCGCGCGGCTTCCACTTCGGCATCCGAGCGGATTTGCAGGGCCTGCTGCAGACCTTCGTCGCTAATCGAAAGCGCGGCCGCTTCGCGTTCGTCCTTCATCCGCGCGATGGCGGCTTGCTGCGCGCCTTGGGCCAGCGTCACCCGCTGAACCCGAACGTCCACCACCTGAGCGCCAAAGGCGCGGGCCTTGGCATCCAGCGCGGCGGTCAGCCGCCGCCAGGCGCCGCTGGCGCCGGGCAGGGGAACGTGCGCGGCGTCCAGTGCGCCAAATTCGTGCTGCGCCAGCCCGGACAAGGCAGTGGCCAGTTCGTTGGCCAGCCGGTCCTGGCTGCCAAGCGTGCGCACCAGCCGCACCGGATCGATGATCCGGTACTGGCCCAGCAGATCAAGCTGCAGTTTCTGCTGGCCGGCGCTGCGCACCGACAGTCCGGTGGCGGCGAACGATACCAGCGTCCGGTCCAGCCGCACCACCCGTTCAAGGAACGGGATGTGCGCGATCACCCCGGCGCCGGCTGAATGGTCTGCCGGCGCAGCTGTGTAGCGGTTGATCATGCGTTCGGGCGCGCCCATCCGCAGGATCACCGCCTGCTCGTTGGCGCCGATCACCGACACCGCCGACAGCGTCAACAAGCCAAGCCCGGCCAGCGCGAACACCGCGGGCCGCCAGATGGGCCAGCGCGGCACGGCTACTTGCCCCCCTGCGGCTGGGCCGGCGGCGCAGCTTGCGGCGGGGCTGGCGGTGCGACTGGCGCCCCGGCTTGCGGCAGCACGACTTGCGTTCCAGCGCCGCCGCCAACGACCACCCGGTCGTTGTTGGTGATCACCCGTTCCATCGTCTCATAATACATCCGCCGCCGGGTGATGTCCGGTGCGGCGCGATATTGCAGGTAGATCCGGTCAAAGTCCTGGGCTTCGGCCCGGGCGTTGTTAAGCGTGCGCGCGGCCCATTCTTCGGCTTGTTCGCGATGCTGGCGGGCTTCATCGCGGGCTGCCGCGGCTTTCTGGAACACCTCGGACAGCTGGCTTGGCGGATTGGCGCTGGCGATTTCGATCCGTTCGATCCGCACGCCGGCGCGCCATGCATCCAGCACCGCCTGCATCCGCTGGCGGGCACGGCCGGCCACCGCCTCGCGGGTGGTTCCGCTCCACACCGGATCGAAGGTTTCTTCGGCCACGGCGGCGCGCAATTCCGCATCGGCAAGATCGCGAATGGCGGTTTCGGGGTCTTTCAGCGCAGTGGCATAGGCGCGCAGATCGGTGATCTGCCAGCGCACCTGAACAGCCACGGCGATCAACTGGCCATCACGCGTGAGCATCGGGTTTTCGCCGTCCTTGAACGGCAGCGACGCGGTTTGAAGGCCGCCGACATTGTAGGCCTTAAGGCTTTCGATCGGCCAGGGCAGCGTTGCCGCCAGGCCCGGACCAAGAGTTCGGGTGTGCCGCCCCAGCGTGGTCACGATGCCCGCTTCGCCGGGCTTCAGCACATGCAGCGAAGTCGATGCGAATGCGCCGATGACCAGTACCGCACCCAGCCAGCGCAACCCTGCCTTGGCCCAGCGCCGGGCGATTGGCCCTGCCATGCCGGATCGTGGCGGCGGGGCGCCAGCATGCGGGGCGCGGCGCGGCGCGGGGGCCTTGTCCGGCACCAGCCACGGATTGACGGCGCGCTGCACCGGTTCGACCGGCGCAACCGGGCGTTCGGCCAGATCGGCTGCGGCGCCGTCCTGATCGTCCCACGGGCTGTGGCCCTTGCTCATTGCGCGGCTTTCGCCGGGAAGAAAATGCCGGTTCCCATCATTGCTTGCACTATAGGTGGGCAATCATGACAAAAACAGTCCGCCCGCCGCTTTTTCCTTGCTAGGGGGCAACTGAACCATAACCCGGAGCCAATCCCTTGTCTGCGATGCCCGATAGCGATGCCCTGAAATCCCGTTTGCCCCAGTCTGCGCAAAGCCGTTTGCAGTCGCTCAAAGTCACCGATGGCGGCGTCGCGGTGGTGGTGCTTGATGCATCCGAACTGGATGGCGCAGGCCGCGACCGGCTTGAGGCCGAGGTCAAGTCGGCGTTGGCCGGGCACGTGGCCGAAGTGCGCGTGGCGATGATGGCGGATAAGCCGCGCCGCCGCCTGATTGCGGTGGGTTCGGGCAAGGGCGGGGTCGGGAAATCCACCGTTTCGGCCAATCTGGCGGTCGCGCTGGCGCGCATGGGCCGCAAGGTCGGGTTGGTCGATGCGGATATTTACGGGCCATCGCAGCCGCACCTGCTGGGCAACGAAGGGGTGAAGCCCGAGGCCCGCGACAACAAACTGGTGCCGGTGTCCAGCGAATGGGGCGTTCCGGTGCTGTCGATGGGCCACCTGATCGAACCGGGCAAGGCGATCGCGTGGCGCGGGCCGATGGCGGGCAATGCGCTGGGCCAGCTGATCGATGCCGAATGGGGCGCGGTGGATACGATCATCGTCGATCTGCCGCCCGGCACCGGCGACGTGCAGCTGACCATGCTGCAACGCTATAAGCCGGCCGGGGCGGTGATCGTTTCCACCCCGCAAGACCTGGCGCTGATCGATGCGAAACGCGCGATGCAGCTGTTCGAAGTGGGGCAGGTGCCGGTGATCGGCATGGTTGAAAACATGGCCGGTTACGCCTGCCCGCACTGCGGCGAAGTGTCCGATCCGTTCGGGCAGGGCGGCACCGAAGCCGCGGCCAAAGATCTCGGGCATCCGTTTCTGGGGCGTATCCCGCTGGATCTGGCGATCCGCCAGCAAAGCGATGCCGGCACGCCGCCGGCCGCAGGCGATGGCCCGCAGGCCGATGCGTTTACCGTGATTGCCCGGCGCGTGGCGGACTGGCTGGACCAGGCCTGATGGCCGTCACCCGGCGCGGGATATTGCTGGGCGCCGGCGCGGCGGGCGGCCTGTTGGTGGCCTGGGCACTGACCCCGCGCCGCTTTGCCCCCCCGCTGGCGCCGGGCCAAGGTGAACACGCGTTTGACGCATGGCTGAAGATCGGCACCGATGGGGTTGTTACCGTGGCCGTTCCCGAAGTGGAAATGGGGCAGGGGATCACCACCCTGATTCCGCAAATCGTGGCCCATGAACTGGGGGCGGATTGGCGCAAGGTGGCGGTTGAAGCGGCGCCGGTCAGCGGGGCCTATGCCAACGCGGTACTGGCGGCCCATTGGTCGCGGCTGTGGATGCCGTTTGCGCCCAGCCTTGCTGCCGCACCCGATGCCGTGCTGGCCCGCCGCTTTGCCGAAAGCGCGGCCTTTACCGTTACGGCTGACGGCACATCGCTGGCCGCGCACGAAGCACCGGCGCGCGCCGCCGCCGCCGCCGCGCGCGCGATGCTGGCGATGGCCGCGGCCCGGCGCTGGGGTGCGGGGTGGGAGGAATGCGATGCGCGGGATGGGTTCATCATCCGCGATCAACAGCGCCTGCCCTTTGCCGAACTGGTGGATGAAGCCGCCACGTTTGCGCCGCCCAGCCCGCCGGTGCTGCGGGCCGATCCGCCGGGCGAGCGGCCCGGCACGATGCTGCCGGGGGGCAAGCTGGATTTCCCGCGGCTTGACCTGCCGGGCAAAGCCGATGGCAGCGCCACTTTTGCCGCGGACGTGCGCTTGCCCGGGATGGTGTTTGCGGCAATCCGCCATGCCCCGATCGCCGATGCCGCGCTGGCCAGCTATGATGTCCAAGCCGCGCGGCATGTATCGGGTCTGTTGAAACTGGTTTCGGGCAAGGCGTGGCTGGCGGCGGTGGCAACCAACTGGTGGGCCGCCGAACGCGCGCTGAGCGTGATCGCGCCCACGTTCGATACCGAAAACCGGGCCGATAGCGCCAAGATCGACGCCGATTTGCGCCATGCGCTGCGCTTTGGCCATAGCACGGAGATTGCCGCCGCGGGCGATCCCGAAACGTGGCTGGCAGGGGAATACGATCACTTCGCGCAATACCGGATCGCCCCGGCGCTGCACGCCGCGCTGGAAACCGCCAGCGCCACCGCCCGGTGGACCGATGGCAAACTGGAACTGTGGGCGGCCAGCCAATCGCCCCATGCCGCGCGCCGCGCGGCGGCCGATGCGCTGGGGATCGGGCTGGGCGATGTGGTGCTGTATCCCATGCCGGCGGGCGGCAGCTTCGATGCCCGGCTGGATAATCCGCACGTGGCCGAGGCAGCCCTGATCGCCAAGGCGGTGGGCCGCCCGGTGCAGCTGACCTGGTCGCGCTGGCAGGAACACCTGGCCACTCCGCCGCGCGCGCCGGCGGCGGCGCTGCTGGCCGCGCGGACCGCGCCCGATGGCGCGCTGGCGGCGTTGAAAGTGCGGGTGGCTATGTCCGGCACGGCGCACGAATTTGGCGCGCGGCTGTTTGGCGGGGCGCGCCCCCGTGCCGCGCTGGGCGAACAGGGCCGCGCCGATCCGCTGACCATGGCCGGGGCGGTTCCGCCATACGCGATCCCGCATTTCAGCGTTCAGCACGTGCCAGTGGAAACCAGCCTGCCCACCGCGCGGCAGCGCGGCAATGGCGCGGCGCTGGGGTGTTTTCTGATCGAGACGTTTATTGATGAACTGGCGGCGCGGTCCGGGCGTGAACCGCTGTCTTATCGCATGACGATGCTGGGGCCCGATCCGCGCCTGGCCGCGGTGCTGCAGCGCGCCGCAACGCTGGCGCAGTGGGGCGGCGGCGGCGCGGGCAGCGGGCAAGGCTTGGCCTGCCACCGGATGGCGCTGGGCGAACGCGAAGGGCGCATTGCGCTGGTTGCTTCGGCCCGGCCCGAGGCCGGCGGAATCCGGGTCGAAAAGCTGACCGCCGTGGCCGACATCGGCCGGATCATCAACGTGGACATCGCGCGCCAGCAGATCGAAGGCGGATTGATTTTCGGGATGGGTCTGGCCAATGGCGCCAGCACCGCCTACGGCGCCGCCACGGGTTATGACGGCTTGCCGCTGACGGGGCGGTTGGGCCAGCTTGGCCTGCCGCTGCTGTCAGACTGTCCGGAGATCGAAGTGGAATTCATCGACAGCGATCAGGATCCGTTCGATCCAGGCGAACTGGGCGTGGCCGTGGCCGCCCCGGCGATCGCCAATGCGCTGTTTTCTGCCGGCGGCATTCGCCTGCACACCCTGCCCCTGACTGCGGAGCTTGTCTGATGCCAGCCACTCAGAAATCCCCGGCCCAACATCTCCCCGCCCAACAGGCCCCCGCCCAGCATCCGGCGATTTCCGCGCCGCGTGTTGGCGTGCTGCTGGTTAACCTTGGCACGCCCGATGCCCCCACGCCCAAGGCAGTGCGGCGCTATCTGAAAGAATTCCTGTCCGATCCCCGCGTGGTTGAAGTGCCGCGCCTGATCTGGTGGCCGATCCTGAACGGGATCATCCTGAATACGCGCCCGAAGAAAAGCGCGCATGCCTATGCTCAGGTCTGGACGGACGACGGCTCGCCGCTGGCCGCGATCACCAAGGCGCAGGCCGAAGGCTTGCAGGCGCTGCTGGGCGATCAGGTCATGGTTCGCTGGGGGATGCGCTATGGCAATCCGGCGCTGGGCGCGCAGGTGCAGGCGATGAAGGATGCCGGATGCGAGCGGATCCTCGTCTGCCCGCTCTATCCGCAATATTCGGGCGCTACCAACGCCACCGTGATCGATGCACTGGGGGCAACGCTGGCCAAGATGCGCTGGCAGCCCGCGCTGCGCACGCTGCCGCCCTATTACGACGATCCGCTGCACCTGACGGCGCTGCGCGATGATCTCGCCCGCCAGCTCGATGCCTTGCCGTTCCGCCCGGAAGTGCTGCTGCTGTCGTTCCACGGCATGCCGGAACGCACGCTGCAGTTGGGCGATCCCTATCATTGCCATTGCCGCAAGACCGCGCGCCTGCTGGGCGAGGCACTGGCCCCGGCCTATCCCGGCCTGCGGGTGGAAACCAGTTTCCAGTCGCGCTTTGGCCGGGCCAAGTGGCTTGAACCGGCCACAGATGCGGTGCTGGCCGCCGAAGCGCGCGCCGGCACTCGGCGTCTGGCCATCGCCGCCCCCGGCTTTTCCGCTGATTGCCTTGAAACGCGCGAGGAATTGGCGATCCGGGGCCGCGAACAGTTTGTCGAAGCGGGCGGGGTTGATTATGCCGCGCTCGATTGCCTCAACACCTCGTCCGCCGGCATGGCGATGCTCGAAGCGCTGGTGCGCCGCGAGCTGGCGGGGTGGATCTGACCATTATTCAGGAGAGAAACATGCCCGGCCTGCATCCCGAAATCGATCCCGATGGCCTGCTGGAATTTTCAGTGGTGTTCACGGATCGCTCGCTCAACCACATGAGCGCGGCCTTCCAGCAGGTCATGCGCGATATTCACGCCACGCTGGCTGATGTTTACAACGCCGAACGCGTGGCGGTGGTGCCGGGCGGCGGGTCTTATGCGATGGAATCGGTGGCGCGGCAGTTTGCCACCGGCAAGCGCGTGATGGTGATCCGCAACGGGTTCTTCTCATACCGCTGGACCCAGATTTTCGAGGCTGGGGCGATTCCCGCCAGCGAAACCGTGCTGAAGGCCCGCCGCGTGGGCGAAGGGGCAACCGCCCCGTTCGCGCCGATCCCGGTGGCCGAAGCCGTGGCCGCGATCCGCGCGGAAAAGCCCGACGTGGTGTTCGCGCCGCACGTGGAAACCGCCAGCGGGATCATCCTGCCGGACGATTACATCAAGGCCGTGGCCGCTGCCGTGCATGAAGTGGGCGGGCTGTTCGTGCTGGATTGCGTGGCTTCGGGCTGCATCTGGGTCGATATGCAGGCGCTGGGCGTGGACGTGCTGATCTCTGCCCCGCAAAAGGGCTGGTCGGCTTCGCCCTGCGCCGGTCTGGTGATGCTGGGCAGCGCCGCGCTGGACGCCTGCCGCGCGGCCAAGTCCACCAGCTTCGCCGCCGATCTGGGCAAGTGGGTGACGATCATGGAAGCCTATCTTGGCGGCGGCCATGCCTATCACGCCACGATGCCCACCGATGCGCTGCGGGTGTTTCGCGATACCATGCTGGCAACCAAGGCGGCCGGATTTGAAACCTTGCGCGCCGCGCAGTTGGAACAGGGCAATGCCGTGCGGGCGATGCTGGCGGCCAAGAGCGTCCAGTCGGTCGCGGCGGATGGCTTTGCCGCGCCGGGCGTGGTGGTGTGTTACACCAGCGATCCCGAAGTGCAGAACGGCAAAAAGTTTGCCGCGCTAGGCTATCAGATCGCTGCGGGCGTGCCGCTGATGATCGATGAAGGCGCTGACTATAAAAGCTTCCGCATCGGCCTGTTCGGGCTGGACAAGCTGCTGGATGTCCCCGCCAGCCTGGCGCGGTTGCAAACGGCGTTCGACGCGGTCCTTTAGAAATCCACCGCAATTCCGTCTTTCACCCAGTCGCCATAGCGGGTGGGTGAAAGGCCGGCGGGGTCTTCGTTCGGCTTGGCCGGTTGCGGCTGCGGCGCTGGATCGTTGGTCCAGTGCGCGGGTTTGACGAAGGGTTGGGCCAAGGAGTTGGGACGTGTGGTGGCGCGGGTTGTCATGCCCGCCTATTGCTCCCGCTGGCCCTGAAACGCAATTGCCTCTAGGGGCGGCACATGGACATTCCCGGTTTTCCCGCGCGCAAGGCCGCGCTGAAATTGCTCGACGCCGTGCTGCGCCGGGGCGAAACGCTCGATCAGGCGGCCAACGGCGCGTTGCAGGGCCTGCGCGGCGGGCCGGACAAGGCGCTGGCCCGCGCCCTTGCCGGCGAAGTGCTGCGCTGGCTGACCGATCTCGATGCCTTGATCGATAGCGCCACGCGCCAGCCCCTGCCCGATGATGCCAAGCCGCGCGGTGCGCTGCGCCTGATGCTGGCCGGTTGGCTGCGGCTGGAAACGCCGCCGCACGCGGTGATCGCCACCGGGTTGCCGCTGCTGTCGGGCGGGCCGCGGCGGTTGGCGCACGGGGTGTTTTCCACGCTGGTCAAGCAGGGCGTGCGCTTGCCCGATGCGCCGACTTTGCCCGCGGCCGTGGCGGCGCGCTGGGGCGATCGGGGCGCGGCGATCGCGGCCGGGCTGGGCGCGCTGCCGCCGCTTGATCTAAGCTTGCGCGATCCATCGGAAACGGCCGATTGGGCGGCGCGGCTGGACGGGGTGTCGCTGGCCCCCGGCCATTTGCGCCTGCCGCGCGGAACCGCGGTAGAGAACCTGGAAGGCTTTGATGCCGGGGCGTGGTGGGTGCAGGATTTTGCCGCCAGCCTGCCCGGCCGGCTGTTGGGGCACGGGCAGGGCCGAACCGTGCTGGATCTATGCGCCGCGCCGGGCGGCAAGACGTTGCAACTGGCCGCCGCCGGGTGGCGGGTGACGGCGCTGGATGCCAGCGCGAAGCGGCTGGAACGGGTGCGGGACAATTTGCAGCGCACGGGCCTTGCTGCCGATGTGGTCGTGGCCGATGCCATGCAGTGGCAGCCGGATGGCCAGTTCGATGCCGTGTTGCTGGATGCGCCATGCACCGCCACTGGCACCTGCCGCCGCCATCCCGATGTGCTGCACCGCATCGGCCCGCGCCAGATTGCCGAGATGGCCGAGCTGCAGGCCGCGTTGCTGGAACGCGCCGGTGCATGGGTCAAGCCGGGTGGTCAGCTGGTTTACGCCGTCTGCTCGCTCGAACCCGAAGAGGGCGCGGATCAGGCGGTGCGGGTAACGCTGGCGCGCGATCCGATCCGGGCTGAGGAGCTGCCCGCCGGGCTGGCGCCCACGGCAGAAGGCTGGCTGCGCACCGATCCCGGCATGCTGCCCGAAGCGGGCGGCATGGACGGGTTCTTCGTGGCACGATTCCGCGCAAATCCCTGATTAGGCAGGCCGGCCTGCGATTACCTCAAGTTCACTTGAGCTTTTCCGCAAAGCCCTTGCGCAGCTTCGCCAGCTTGGGCGGGATCACGGCCAGGCAATAGGGATTGCGCTGGCCTTCGCCGTCCCAATATTCCTGATGGTAATCTTCGGCCGGATACCAAGGGGCCGGGCCTTCGATGGTGGTGACCACGGGCTGGGCGCAGTCTGCTTGCGCGCGGGCAATCCCGGCTTCCGCTTCGGCGCGCTGCCCGGCATCGAGCGGGAACAGGGCCGAACGATATTGCGTGCCCACATCGCCGCCCTGCCGGTTCAACTGCGTGGGATCGTGCGTGGCGAAATGCACGTCGAGCAGGTCGGCATAGGAAATGATCGCCGGGTCAAAGCCGATCCGGATCGCTTCGGCGTGGCCGGTGGCGCCGCTGCACACTTGCTTGTAGGTCGGATCGGGCGCGTGGCCGCCAATATAGCCGCTTTCCACGGCGGTGACCCCGGCAAGGCCGCGGAATACCGCTTCGGTGCACCAGAAGCACCCGCCTGCAAAAATCGCTTCGGCCATCGTCCATGTTCCTTTCGCTTGTGGCGCGACAAATAGGTATAAAGCTTCCGCTTGTCATGGCCCGAACTGGCCATGACGCGCATACCTGCGATCGGCGAATCTGATCGGATGACGCTTTTGTTCCGCGAGCGCCCCTGATACGGGGCAAAGCATGAGCACTGTGCCGAACCAGACCTTGACCATCGCCGCGCTGCAATTGCCGCTGGGCTGCGCCGACGAGGCGGAGAATATCGCTGCTGTCAGCGCGCTGGTCGAACAGGCCGCGCGGGCCGGGGCGCAAGTGATCCTGCCGCCCGAGCTGTTTTCCGGCCCCTATTTCTGCAAGGTTGAGGATGAGGTCCTGTTCGCGCTGGCCCGCCCCACGGCGCAGCACCCGTCGGTGCTGGCGATGCAGGCGCTGGCGAAAAGCCTGCACGTGGCGATCCCGACCAGCTTTTTTGAGCGCGATGGCCAGCATTACTACAACACGCTGGCGTGGATCGATCCGGATGGCTCGATCCAGGGCACCTATCGCAAAAGCCACATTCCCGACGGTCCCGGGTACGAGGAAAAGTACTATTTCCGCCCCGGCAACGATGGCTTCAAGGTGTGGCAGGCGTTCGGCCACACGCTGGGCGTGGGGATTTGCTGGGACCAATGGTATCCCGAATGCGCGCGCGTGATGGCGCTGCTGGGGGCCGAAGCGCTGCTTTATCCCACCGCCATCGGATCAGAACCGTATGATGCCGATCTGGACACCAGCCGGATGTGGCGCCGGGCGATGCAGGGCCATGCCGTATCGAACTGCATGCCGGTGATCGCGGCCAACCGCATCGGCACCGAAGACGGCCAGCGGTTTTACGGTCACAGCTTCATTGCCGATGAATGGGGCGATCTGGTGGAACACTTCGGCGCGCAGGAAACCGGGGTGCTGATCCACCCGCTTAACCTTGGCCGCGCGGCAACGCACCGGGCCGGGATGGGCTTTTTCCGCGATCGCCGTCCGCAATTGTACACCCGCATCGCGCAAGACATCTGAGGCGCGGGCGGCGGGGCGTGCAATACCTGATCGCCCTTGGCTCGAACCAGCGCCACCACCGGTTCGGTAATCCGCGCGCAGTGCTGCGCGCCGCCGTGGCCGCTCTGGAAGCAAGCGGCGTTGCCGTGCTGCGCATCGCCCCGATCATCGCCAGTGCGCCGATCGGCCCTTCGCTGCGCCGCTATGCCAATAGCGCTGCAGTGGTGGAAACCGCGCTGCCCCCCGATGATCTGCTGGCCACGTTGAAAGCGATCGAGCAGGCCTTTGGCCGCACGCGCGGGGGGCAGCGCTGGTCGTCGCGGGTGCTTGATCTGGATATCGTGCTGTGGGCGGGCGGGGCGTGGTCCTCACCGGGGCTGACCGTGCCGCACATCGCCTTTCGGACCCGTGATTTCGTGCTGCGTCCGGCGGCGGCGATCGCACCGCGCTGGCGCGATCCGCTGACCGGCAACAGCCTGCGCCAGCTGGCCGGGCACCTTCACAAAACCAATCGTTAGGAGAGGACATGCCTGAATTTACCGCGCTCGATGAACGGTTCGCCCATCAGATTCCCGAACCGTTCCCCAATACGGTGCAATTCCACCCCGATTGGCGCGAAAGCCTGTTCCACCACATGCACCCCAAGGATCGCCCCGGCGATGTGGTGATCCTCACACTGGCGCATTTCCCGGCGCGAAAACTGATAGATTCGCTCCAGCTTGGCCGGGTGGGCGCTGTGCCGACGATTGCCCACCACGAACGTCCGGTGAACGGCGATCAGGACGTATTCAAGGTTGGCCCGGTCACGATCGATGTTGAAGAACCGCTGAAGCGCATCCGCCTGCGCGTGGCGGATGTTCCCGAAGCCGCGGTGGCGCTCGACCTGACCTTCACCGCGCGGACCCAGCCCTATTGTTTGCGCCGCGGCACGATGAAAGCCGGGCATGATCTTGTCTGGGACCAGTCGCACATGTTCCAGTCGGGCCGGTATGACGGGTGGTATCGCCACAACGGCGTGACCTATGAAGTGACCGACTGGATCGGCCAGCGCGATCACAGCTGGGGCGTGCGCACCCACAACCGGTGCCCGTGCTGGATCTGGTTGGCGATCCAGCTGCCCGAAGGGATGCTGGCGGTGTGGCACTGGGAATACCCCAACGGCGCGCAAGTGGCGTCGGACGGCTGCTTTGCCCCGGCCGATGGCAGCGCGCCGATCCCGGTTACCCGCTTTACCCATGACCTGACGTGGCTGGACGCCGCCGGAAACCCAACCAGCTATGAACTGACCGGGGATCATGTCACCGGTCTGGCCGGGCACGTTGCCTTTACGCTGGAAGGCGGGCGCGTGATCGAGGTGGAGGCCAGCGGGCGCTGGGCGCAGCGCTATTCCGATCCAGCGTTGCCCTATACCCAAGGCGCTGACAATCCGCCGGTTGGCGGCGGCCTGTGTGAAATGGCCGTGCGCACCAAGGATGGTTCGGTTGGCACCGCGATTTACGAAGTGACCGGGCAGTGGCACCACAAGTATTTCCCGCTGGCGCGCGGCCGGGCATTCCCGCCGCACGGCTATTCCCCACAGCCCGGCGAACGCGCCCGCTAAGGAAACCGCCTTCACCCGCTTGACCCCGCCGCCGTCGCCCCCTAGGGCACGCGGCGTGGTCGGGCCCTTAGCTCAGTCGGTAGAGCAACTGACTTTTAATCAGTAGGTCGCTGGTTCGAACCCAGCAGGGCTCACCACAAAAACTCAATAAAGTCACAAATTAAGATATGCCCACTCTCGGTGGCCGAGCGATTTGTGCATTCTGTCAGCACTGTGCAAGCAAGCGGACGCGAGTTTCGTCGTACTGAAACAAGACGTTTCTTATCTGGACGACTAGTCTTCTGGAAGACGCTTGCGAAAAGCTTGAGCGGTGGCGTAAGCATTACATTGAGGTCAGACCGCAAAGCGCGATCTGGAACATCACCCCGATCCCTCACCTAGTGCCACCAGCCCGCCGGGGCTGAGCGAGGCACAACATCAAGCTACGGGTAGCCCAAGGTTGAGTGGTATTGCAAAAGCGGCCCGGCGCTAATTCCAGCTGGGGTAAAGCTGAGGATGATGTTGTCATTGCTGCGGAATAGCGAGATTTTTGATAAAAATGCCAATTTGCAGGGCGCGATCGCCCTTGGAAAGGAAGCCGAAGCATGCATACTGAGACGCATCCGGAAAGCGTAGGCCGAGAGGTTCGGCTAGAGGTGATTGGCAGGGTTGCCAAGGTTATCCTCGCTCGCCCTGAATGCCGTAATGCGATAAATGGCGCGATAGTCCGCGCCTTGTCATGGATTGTCGACGAAGTAGAAGCCAACCCCAATATTGCGGTGGCCGTACTTTGCTCCGCTGAACTTGGCATGTTCTGCGCCGGAGCGGACCTGGCTGAAATCGCACGCGGGGGAGGGGCGGATCTCGTCGATCCCAAGAAGGGTTTCGGCGGGTTTGTAAAGGCGGTGCGGACCAAGCCATGGATAGCTGCAGTTGATGGGGCCGCAATGGGTGGAGGCTTCGAACTTGCACTTGCGTGCGACATGATTGTCGCATCTGACCGAACGGTCTTTGGACTTCCTGAAGTTAAGCGCGGACTTATGGCTATGGCAGGCGGTGCTATCCGCCTTCCTTGCAGGTTCCCGCGAGCGCTGGCAATTGAGGCTTTGATGACCGGCGAGCCGATCACTGCGGATTTAGCTTTGAAGCATGGCTTGGTAAATCGGGTTACGGTCCCAGACGCGCTTGAAACGACAGCTCTTGACCTTGCCACGCAGATCGCGAGAAACGCCCCAATAGCATTGCGGGAAAGCTTGGCGTTAGCACGTGCGGCGGACGGCATTGACGAAGGCGCCTTGTGGAGCGCCAATGATGCTGCAATGTTGCGCGTGGTTGCCAGTAGTGACGCCCGAGAAGGCCCACGCGCATTTATGGAAAAACGTCAGCCTCAATGGAGCGGAGCCTAAAATGTCTCAAATAAGTGTAAGTGAGGCTGTGGCGACGCGGCGTTCTATCAGGGCGTTTTTAAACCAGGACGTCGATTTGATGCTGTTGCGGGAGATACTGGATAAGGCGCGGCTGGCGCCGTCTGGCGGCAACGTTCAGCCGTGGCATGCTTCAGTTTTGGTCGGAGCAAGGTTGGAGCTGCTTAAGCAGGAAACCCGCAACGCGATGCTGAGCGAGCAGGGCAAGGAAACCCCAGAATACGAAATTTATCCGTCCGGCATGCCTGACCCTTGGCGCGGTCGCCGTGGAGCAAATGGAGAAGCGATGTACAGCGCGCTCGGGATAGCGCGGGAGGACAAGGCCAGCCGAATGGCGGCTATTGCGCGTAACTTCGAATTCTTCGGGGCCCCTGTCGCCTTGCTAGTCCACACTCCCCGTTTCATGGGTAAGCCCCAATGGTCCGATTTGGGTATGTGGCTGCA
>JBJOPJ010000021.1:0-25404 GCA_046050825.1 Pseudomonadota bacterium | reverse complement strand
GGTTGGCGCCGCGGTTGATGCCTGAAAGGATCAGGTCCGGCTCGCCCGGCAACACTTCGCGCAGGGCCATCATCACCGCATCGGTTGGCGTGCCCGATACGGAAAAGCGCCGCTCATCGTGCTGGCGCAGCCGCACCGGGCGCGACAGGGTCAGCGAATGGCCCGCGCCGGATTGTTCCTCGGCTGGGGCGCAGATCCAGACATCGTCCGAAAACTGCCGGGCGATCCGCTCAAGCACTTCAAGGCCCGGCGCAAAAATACCGTCGTCGTTGGTCAGCAGGATCCGCATCAGGCAACTTTCTGGTTCAGAGTGGGGTCAGCACGGTGATGCCGCCCATATAGGGCTGCAGCGCGGCCGGGATTGTTACCGAACCGTCTTCCTGCTGATAATTTTCCAGCACCGCCACCAAAGTGCGACCCACTGCCAAGCCGGACCCGTTTAGCGTGTGGACGAATTCGGTGCCTTTCGCGCCTTCGGGGCGATAGCGCGCATTCATGCGCCGCGCCTGAAAATCGCCGCAGTTCGAACAGCTGGAAATTTCGCGATACGCGTTCTGGCCCGGCAGCCACACTTCCAGATCGTAAGTCTGCTGCGCGGTAAAGCCCATATCGCCCGCGCACAGGATCACCTTGCGATAGGGCAGTTCCAGCGCCTGCAGGATCGATTCGGCTGCTGCCGTCATTCGTTCATGCTCGGCGGCGCTATCTTCGGGCTTGCAGATCGTGACCAGTTCGACCTTTTCGAACTGGTGCTGGCGGATATAGCCGCGCGTGTCCTTGCCCGCCGCGCCGGCTTCCGAACGGAAGCACGGGGTCAGCGCGGTCATCCGCAGCGGCAGCTGGGCATCGGCCAGGATCTGTTCGCGCACCGAATTGGTCAGCGAAACTTCGGCCGTGGGGATCAGCCAGCGGCCATCGGTGGTCTGGAACAAATCCTCGGCAAACTTGGGCAGCTGGCCGGTGCCGAATACGGCATCGTCCTTCACCAGTAGCGGCGTGGCGCATTCGGTATAGCCGTTGGCGGCCGTCTGGTGATCCAGCATGAACTGGCCCAGCGCCCGCTGCAGCCGCGCCATCTGTCCGCGCAGGAAGGTGAACCGCGCGCCCGAAATCAGTGCCCCGGTTTCGAAATCAAGCCCCAGCGCGGGGCCAAGATCGGCGTGTTCCTTGGGCGCAAACGCGAACGTGCGGGGCGTGCCCCACTTGGCCACTTCGACGTTCTGGCTTTCATCCTCGCCATCGGGCACCGCGGCGGCGGGCAGGTTGGGATGGCGGGCCAGTTCATCATTCAGTCGTGCGGTCAGATCGCGATCTTCAGCTTCCAGCGCCGGCAGGGTGTCTTTCAGGCTGGCGACTTCGGCCTTCAGGCGTTCGGCCTCGTCCGTGTCGCCGCGGCCTATCGCTGCGCCGATCGCTTTCGAGGCGTCGTTGCGGCGGCTTTGCGCTTCCTGCATCCGGGTGGCCACGGCGCGGCGCTGCGCATCCAGCGCAAGGATGGCGGACGAAAGCGGCGCTACCCCCCGGCGGGCGAGGGCGGCGTCAAAGCTTTCCGGATTCTCACGGATCAGGCGAATGTCATGCATGGGCAGGCCTATGCCCGCAAGCGCCCGCGCTTTCAACCATAGCAGGGAGCAGCAGGCATATCAGGGAGCAGCAGGCATATCAGGGAGCAGCAGGCATATCAGGGAGCGGCCGGTCGGGCCTGTCCGAGAGCAGCAGCGCGGGGAGGGGAAGTGGTGGGCGCGGCAGGGATTGAACCTGCGACCCCACCCGTGTGAAGGGTGTGCTCTACCACTGAGCTACGCGCCCACTTCCAAGACCGGCGCCATTAGACAGGCCCGCGCGAATTGACAAGCGCCGATCAGCATCTAGAGGCGCATTTCATGAACGAAGAAACCAAATCCGTAGCCCCCGCTGGCGGGGACTTGCCGCCCAACCGTCTGGCGATCAACCCGCGCAGCGAATTCTTCGATGCCGACAAGCTGCAGCGCGGCATCGGTATCCGCTTCAAGGGCGTGGTGCGCACCAATGTTGAGGAATATTGCATTTCCGAAGGTTGGGTGCGCGTTCAGGCCGGCAAAACGATGGACCGCAAGGGCCAGCCGCTGACCATCAAACTGACCGGTCCGGTTGAAGCCTGGTACGAAGATCTGGGCGAAGACGCGCCGATCGCCAAGGCTTGACGTTAGCTAACCCGCGCACGGCGATTTGCCGGGCGCGGCGTTGGTGCCCGGCGGGATCGCCGCCAGCGCGGCGGATCAGAACCCCAGTTCGCGCAGGATAATGGCGCCGATCGGGTCTTTGCTGGCAGTGGCGATTGCGGCCTGTTTCGGCCTGTTGCGATAGATAAAGCCCTGCACCGGCCAATGCGCGCCGCCCAGCGCTTGGATGGGGGCGTACCACACCCGCACTTCTGACCAATCGTTGCCCGGCGATACATCGACCGCGCGCACGTTGTCCTCGATCTGGCCGCGCCGCCCGTTGATCGGGCTCCAGTTGGCGTGGCGGATCAGGATTGTGCGCGAATCGACGATCCGGCTGACCGCCGCGACATGGCCCAGCGTGGAATTGCCATGGGGCTTGAAGGTCATCACCGCGCCAACTTTGGGCCGCAGCCCGCGCGCATAGCGCCCCTCGGCTTGTTCCCACCAGGTATGCGCATCCCCGAAGATGCTGATCCCGCTGACCTGCCGGGCATAAGGGACGCACTGCAAGTAGGGCGGCAGAGCAGCATCGCCGGAATCAGCAATGCTGCTGCTTTCGTCGAAATCAATGCTGCGGGCGAACGCCGGCGTGGCGCTAAGCGCCAGCATCGCTCCCAGTTTCAGAAAAAGGCGGCCCCTCATGGCGGCGCTAAATCGCAGAAACAGGTTAGGTCTGGGCTGCCGGGATTGGTTAACGCTGGCGCAACAATGCAAGGCGCGGCTTGCAAAAAGTGGCTATCGGCTTCAGGGCGGGGAAATGCGTCTCCCTCAGGTCATTATCATCGGTCGTCCCAACGTGGGCAAGTCGACGCTGTTCAACCGGCTGGTTGGCAAAAAGCTTGCGTTGGTGGACGATCAACCCGGGGTGACCCGCGATCGCCGGTTTGGCGAAGCGCACCTGCTTGGGCTGGATTTCACTATCGTCGATACCGCCGGCTGGGAGGACGAAGACGCTGCCAGCCTGCCCGGGCGCATGCGCCAGCAGACCGAAGCCGCGCTGGAAGGCGCAGATGTTGCGCTGTTCGTGATCGATGCGCGGGCCGGCCTGACGCCGATGGACGAAGAAATCGCCCGCTATCTGCGCCAGTCCAGCGTGCCGGTGGTGCTGGTGGCCAACAAGGCCGAAGGACGTTCGGGCGATTCCGGGCTGTACGAAGCGTTCTCGCTTGGCTTTGGCGAACCGGTGGGCCTTTCGGCCGAGCATGGCGAAGGCATGGCCGATCTGTTCAGCGCGCTCTTGCCACTGCTCGATCCGTTGCAGCCGACCGAGGAAGAAGAGCAGATCGATTACGAGGATGAGGAGGCGCTTAACAGTGCGCCGCTCAAGCTGGCGATCGTCGGCCGGCCGAATGCCGGCAAATCCACCCTGATTAACGCCCTGCTGAAGGAAGACCGCCTGCTGACCGGGCCAGAGGCCGGGATCACGCGCGATTCGATCGCGGTCGATTGGCACTGGACCGATCCCGATACCGGCGATGTGCGCCCGGTGCGGCTGATCGACACGGCCGGGATGCGCAAAAAAGCGCAAGTGATCGACAAGCTGGAAAAGATGGCGGTGGCCGATGCCCGCCACGCGGTCGATTTTGCCGAAGTGGTGGTGCTGTTGCTCGATGCCACGCGCGGGCTGGAGCATCAGGACCTGAAGATCGCGTCGCTGGTACTGGAAGAAGGCCGCGCGCTGATCATCGCGATCAACAAGTGGGACGTGGCCGAAGATGCATCGGGCCTGTTCAACGGCATCCGCAATGCGCTCGATGAAGGATTGGCCCAAGTTAAGGGCGTGCCGCTGCTGGCGGTTTCGGCGCGCACCGGCAAGGGGCTGGATCAGCTGATCAAGGCCGCTTTCGATATCCGCGCGGCCTGGTCGCGGCGGGTGCCCACCGGGCTGCTCAACCGCTGGTTCGATACCGCGCTGGAAGCAAACCCGCCGCCAGCCCCGGGCGGGCGGCGGATCAAGCTGCGCTATATTACCCAGGCCAAAACCCGCCCGCCCGGCTTTGTGCTGTTCGGCACCCGGCTGGATGACCTTCCGACCAGTTATCAGCGCTACCTGATCAATGGCATCCGGCGCGAACTGGGGTTCGAAGCGGTGCCGGTACGCCTGATGCTGCGCAGTCCGAAAAATCCGTTCAAACAGGACTGACGGACAAAGGCCCGGAGGGCCGCCGCCGTTACGGGGAACCTACTTTAACACGGGCAGGCAATGAATGCCTGCGGCATCAAGCCGCGCGCACGCTGTTTCCGCGGCATCGTGGGAAGCAAACCCGCTGGCCTGCAACCGATGCACGTTGCCTGCTGCCACCACGATGCGGGGGTGCCCGGCCAATTCCGGCCGGGACCTGATCCGGCTCCACAGCGCATCGGCATTGCCGGCCTGCGCAAAGGCCCCCAACTGGATGCGCCACGGCCCGGCTGTGGGCGGATGGCCAGGGACGGATCGGTCAGAGCTGGGGTGGCCCGCTGCCGCGCGGTCAGCGGCAGGACGGGCGGGCGCAAGGGCGTCACCCGGCGCTGTGGTGCGGTTCGCGAGCTGCGCCGGCGCTTGTAGCGCGCTGTTCCCGGTAATGCTGTCGCCCGGATCGTTTGCGATATTAAGCCGGGTGCGCGTGGCCTTGGCCTTGGCGTCCAGCTGCTTGCTCAGCGCTTCGCTTTGCTTGCGCTGCGCGGGCGAGAGGTGGCGCGCCATTTCGCTCAGCGCATCGTGTGCCTGCGCGAGGCCTTGCTGGCTTGACAGGGTCACCAGCGCGTAACCCTTGACCCAGTCCTTGGCGACCGGAGATCCATTGAAATAGGCGATCCCCAGCAGATACTGCGCGCGCGGATCGCCGCGTCCCGCTGGGTTTGCAAATAGGGCAGGGCCTGTTCGCGCGCGCCGCGCTGAAACAGCAACAGGCCGTAGTTATCGCCTGCCTGGGGATGACCCTGCGCCGCGGCTTGCGCGTAAAAGCCCTCGGCCTTGGCCAGATCTTGTGGCGCCCCCCGGCCCAGCTTGTGGGCCTGCCCAAGATCGAACAGCGCGTCGGCATCGTTTTTCGCGGCGGCGGCCTGCCATTCGGTCACCGCCGCAGCGTGATCCCCGCGCGACCACGCTTCGATCCCGGCCTGGGTGTCGGCCAGCGCTGGCGCCGCGAGGGTCAACCCGCAAACGGCGAACGTACTGGCGATCACGTACTTGCAACTCATCGAATATCTCCGTGTCGGTTCCGATGCATCAGACGCCCCTGCATGCTCCTGCATGGCGCGACCGTGCATGCCTGTGCCCCGTCCGGTTTGGCGTAAATTGCAGCGGTGAATATCAGGTTAACTCGTTGTTACTGCTTGTCTAATATGCTCACAAGCCAATGCCAACCGGTTAGGGAGGTCTGGGGTGCGGCCATTTACCCAAAATTAGGAACGATCTGCGATTCCAAGGCGGACTTTCGTTGAGACGGGTCTTTTTCAAGGGGAATGGGCTTTGCGCGTACTGGCATTGGCATCGCAAAAAGGCGGATCGGGCAAGACCACTTTGTCCGGCCATCTCGCCGTGCAGGCCCAGCGCGCTGGCGCCGGACCGGTGGTGTTGATCGACATCGATCCGCAAGGGTCGCTGGCCGATTGGTGGAATGAACGCGAGGCTGAATTTCCAGCTTTCGCGCAAACCACGGTGGCCCGGCTGGCCGCGGATCTGGCGGCGCTGCGCCAGCAAGGCTTTCGCTTGGCGGTGATCGATACCCCGCCTGCGATCACGGTCGCCATCCAATCTGTGATTTCCGTTGCCGAACTGATCGTGGTGCCAACCCGCCCCAGCCCGCACGATTTGCGCGCGGTGGGCGCGACGGTGGATTTGTGCGAACGCGCTGCCAAGCCGCTGATCTTCGTGGTCAATGGCGCTACGCCGAAAGCCAAGATTACATCCGAAGCCGCCGTCGCGCTGTCCCAGCACGGCACGGTGGCGCCGGTTACGCTGCACCACCGCACCGATTTTGCGGCCTCGATGATCGACGGGCGAACGGTGATGGAAGTCGATCCCAACGGGCGCTCTGCGCAAGAGGTGGCGGCGTTGTGGAACTATGTCGCCGATCGGCTGGAGAAGAACTTCCGCCGCACCGTTTTTGCAGCCCCCGCGGCCGTTTCGTCTGTGGCAGGCGTACATCGCCCCCACGGTGGCGGTTTTGGCCGCCGGGTTGTTGGTTCGTAAGGGGGCGGGGCGGATGAGCGACACCAAAACATTTGCCTCGCTGGGGCCAAGCCTGCTGGCTCGCAAGGGCAGTGCCCGTCCGGCAATGCGGCCGCAATTGGCCGCAGTGCTGCCGATCCAGCTGAACGCCAGCCCCGATGATGATCTGGGCTGGAACGATATGGGCGACGATGCCGCTGCCGCGCCGCCCCCGTCGGTCCCGGCCAGCCATCAGCCGAGCGCGCCAGTTCGGTCCATTCTGCGTGTTCCGCCCGTCGTGGCGCAACAGCAGGATCTGAGCCGTCGGATCGGGGGCGGACGCCGTTCGGCACTGGCTGATGGGCGGCGCTGCGCGTTCACGCTGCGCGTCGATGCGCAGCGCCATCTCAAGTTGCGGCTGGCCTGCACGCTGCACAATCGCAGCGCGCAGCAATTGATCACCGAAGCGCTCGACTTATTGCTGGCCGATTTGCCCGATCTTGCCGAGTTGGCCGATCAGGTGGCGGGCAAGGTCCGCACGTGAAGCCTGTTCAGGAAAAGGAAGTACCGATGTACGCCACTGCCACACGCCGCAAGATCAAGCCGTTCGTGCTGCCGGCAGGGCTGGTCGGAATCGCCGCCGTGGCGATGGCCGCAGCCGCCGGCCTCAGCGCCCCGGCAGATGCGCGCCCCAGCCCGGATCGCACTGCCGCCCAGGCGCAAACCGCATTGGCAACCGGCAAGATCGCCCAGGCCATCACGCTGGCCGAAGCGGTCGTTGCCGCCGCTCCGCGCGAACCCGCGTATCGAGCCTTGCTGGGCAATGCCTATTTGGAGGATGGCCGGTTCGAATCCGCCGCGCAGGCTTTGAACGATGCGATGGCCCTGGGGGATAACAGCGCGCGCACCGCGCTGACGCTGGCCCTGGCCGAAATCGGCGCCGGGCATCAAAGCGATGCCTTGGCCATTCTGGATGATTGGCGCGAAGCCATTCCCGCTGCCGATCTGGGGTTGGCGCTTGCGCTGGCGGGGGAAACCGGACGGGGGGTTGCGATCCTTTCGGATGCACTTCGCACGGGCGATAATTCACCCAAGGTGCGGCAGAATCTGGCTTATGCTTATGCGCTGGACGGGCGCTGGCGCGAAGCGCGGGTGATGGCGGCACAAGATATTCCGGCCAACCTGATTGACGACCGAATCGGCGAGTGGGCTGCGCTTAGCCGCCCTCAGGATAGCCGCGCGCGCGTGGCTGCGCTGCTGTCGGTTCCGGTCCGCGGCGATGCCGGGCAGCCCGGCACACTGGCCCTTGCGGACAATCCGCAAGCGGAGCAGGCGGCCTCTGAAATGGCCGCGCTGGCCAGCCCGGTTCCGACTGCTCCCGCGCGGTCCGAACTTTTGCCCGTCGGCGGTTTGCCGGCGCAGCTGGCCGCCGCTCGAGAACAGTACCAGCCCGTGGCGGCTACGCCCCCGGAGGCCGTATCAACCCCCAAAACGATCGCGGCGCGGTTCGTGGCCAATGCGGTGGTTCAGCCGGTTCGAGCAACGCTGCCACCGCCGGCCATTCGCACCCGGGTTGCGGTTACACCCGCCAAAGCCAAGCCCCTGCCGCAGCGAGCGGTCACCCGCAGCGGCGGCACTGGCACGCACATGGTTCAGCTTGGGTCGTTCCTGAGCGAACAGGGCGCGCGCCGGGCCTGGGGCATTTATGTGGCGCGCACGCCGCAGCTGAAGAACTATCGCATGGTGATCACTTCGGCGCAGGTCCGGGGCAAGCAGTATTGGCGGGTCGCCGCAGCCGATCTTGGCGCGAGCGCAGCCAATGGCCTGTGTTCCGGCGTCAAGGCGCGGGGCGGGGCGTGCTTCGCTTATGCCGGCCACGCCGCCGCGATCGTCAACGGCGTTCGCGTCAAGGCGCAACCGGCGCTGGCCGCAGCCAAGCCGGTGAGAAAAACGTCGGCGCGCGGTTCTGCAGGCCCGGTTAGCGCACGTCGGCACTGATTTACGCCAGCTATTCAGGCCGGCGCCGAAGATCAGCTGATCTGGGTGCCGCCTTTGAACAGCGCGGTGACCCGCCCTTGCACGCCCTGACGGTCGAACGGCGTGTTCCCCGCGCTGGCGGCCATCTTGTCCGATGATACCACCCAGGGGCGTTCGGGATCGACCAGCGCGATGTCGGCCTGCGCGCCCACGGTCAGGGTTCCGGCATCCACGCCCAGCAGTGCGGCGGGGTTGCTGGCCAGCAGCGCAAACGCGCGGGCGATGTCGATCACCCCATCGCGGACCAGCCCCAGCGTCAGCGGCAGCAGGGTTTCGGCCCCGGCCATGCCGGGTTCGGCATCGGCAAAGGGCAGCCGCTTGTCTTCCGGCCCGCGCGGATCGTGGCCCGATCCGATCACGTCGATCGTACCATCGGCCAATGCCGCCAGCACAGCCTGCCGATCGTCTTCGGCGCGCAGCGGGGGGGACAGGCGGGTAAAGGTGCGGAAATCGCCGATCGAAACATCCGAAAGCATGAAGTGCGCGGGTGTTACCCCGGCGGTCACGTTCACGCCGCGCGCCTTTGCGCTGCGCACCAGGTGCAGTGCAGCGGCGGTGGTAACCTGCCGGATATGGACCCGCGCGCCGGTCAGTTCTGCCAGCGCAAGATCGCGTGCAACCGCCAGTGCCTCGGCCTCGGCCGGGGCAGACGGCAGGCCAAGGCGGGTGGCCATTTCGCCTGCGGTGGCCACGGCATGGCCGGCCAGGCCGCCGTCTTCGGCATGGGTCACCACGACGAGGCCCAGCATCGCGCAATAGGACAGCAAGCGGTGCATCGTGCCCGAATCCGCGATCCAGCGCCGGCCGGTTGCCACGGCCTTGGCCCCGGCATCGCGCATCAGCGCCAGTTCGGCCAGCTCGCTGCCGTCCAGCCCTTTGGTGGCGGCGGCCAGCGGGTGGACCCACAGATCTGGCTTGCCCGATTGCGCGGCAAAGCGGACGGCGGCGGGCTTGTCCAGCACGGTGCCCTGATCGGGCATTAGCGCGGCGCGGGTAATCCCGCCGAAATGGAAGGCGGGCTTGTCGATCGCGAACACGCCCAGATCGACCAGCCCCGGCGCGATCAACGCGCCCTTGGCGTCGATTGCGCGATCACCCGCTTGCGGGGCGGCATCCTGGCCCAGCGCAATGATCCGATCGCCGTCGCAGCGCAGTGCGCCGGGCTGCGGCGCGCCCGTGGCGGTTACCAACCGGCCGTTGATGATGGTGAGCGGAGCCAGCGCCTTCATGCCCAGCCCTCCATGCCGCGGGTTTTTCGGGTCAGCACGTCAAGGCAGGCCATGCGGATCGCCACGCCCATTTCGACCTGCCGGGTGATCAGCGACCGTCCGGCCATGTCGGCCACGTTGCTGTCGATTTCCACCCCGCGGTTCATCGGGCCGGGGTGCATGACCAGCGCATCGGGCTTGGCCAGCGCCAGCCGCTGCGTGGTCAGGCCATACAGGTGGCGGTATTCGCGGGGGCTGGGGATGAACTGGCCTTCCATGCGTTCCTGCTGCAAGCGCAGCATCATCACCACGTCCGCCCCGTCCAGCGCGGCATCGAAATCGGTGAACGGGGTCACTTTCATCGCCTCGATCCCGGCGGGCATCAGCGCGGGCGGGGCACAGACCCGCACATCGGCGCCCAGCGTGGTCAGGCAGTGGATGTTCGATCGCGCCACCCGGCTGTGCAGAATATCGCCGCAGATCGTCACCGTCAGGCCGCCGAAATCTTCGCGTCCCTGGGCGCGCAGCGCGTGGCGGATGGTCAGCGCATCGAGCAGCCCCTGCGTGGGGTGTTCATGCTGGCCGTCCCCGGCGTTCAGCACTGGGCAATCGACCTTTTCCGCGATCAGCCGCACCGCGCCTGAAGATTGGTGGCGGATCACGATCGCATCGGCGTGCATGGCGTTCAGGGTCATCGCCGTGTCGATCAGCGTTTCGCCTTTCTTCACGCTGGATTGGGCCACGTGCATGTTGACCACATCCGCGCCCAACCGCTTGCCCGCGATCTCGAACGACAGCAGCGTGCGGGTGGAATTTTCGAAGAACGCGTTGATGATCGTCAGCCCGGCCAGCCGGTCTACCCGCTTGTGCGGCTGGCGGTTCAGATCGACCCATTGTTCCGCTTCATCCAGCAGGAACAGGATCTCCCATGGGGCGAGTCCCGCCAGTCCCGTCAGGTGGCGGTGCGGGAAGGCGGCGGAGCCTGCTGGATAGCGGCCCGCAGTGCCTGCGATCGGGCTTGCGTCTGGCGATGTCATTGAAGACAGCGCCCTAACCCTGCACGGCCTTCGGCTCAAGCGCGAAGTGCATTCGGCGGTGGACAATGCACGACGGTCGAAGCTGTGCTGGCCAAGCTGTGCCGCGCTGCTTATGGCTGTGGCAAATCAAGACCAAGGAAACCGCATGATTTTCGCCCGCAAGGTCTGGCATCTGCTTGTTGCGATCAAGGACGGCCTGGTGCTGCTGTTCATGCTGCTGTTTTTCTTCGCGCTGTATGCCGTGCTGACCGTGCGGCCCGGTGCCGTGCAACTGCGCGATGGCGCGCTGCTGCTGAAGCTGGACGGTTCCGTGGTCGAGGAAACGTCGGTCACCGATCCGCTGTCGGGCCTGATGACGGGCGAGCCGCCAGCCAAGGAATATGCCGCCCGCGATGTGGTGCGGGCCATGCGGCTGGCCGCAACGGACGATCATGTGAAGGCCGTGGTGCTGGACTTGTCGCGGTTCGATGGTGGCGGGCTGGTCCATATCGAAGACATCGCCGCGGCGATGGATGCGGTGCGCGCCGCGAACAAGCCGGTGCTGACATATGCCGTGGGCTATGTTGATGATGGGGTGATGCTGGCCGCCCATGCCAGCGAAGCCTGGGTCGATCCGATGGGCGGTGCCTTTGTCATGGGGCCGGGCGGCAACAGCCTGTATTACGGTGCGCTGCTGGAACGGCTCAAGATCAAGGCCCATGTGTTCCGCGTGGGAACGTACAAGGATTTCGTCGAACCTTATATTCGCAATGACCAGTCCGAACCTTCCAAGGCCGCGCGCAAGGCGCTGTATGGCGCGGTGTGGGACAATTGGCTGGCGAATGTCGCCAAGGCGCGGCCCAAGGCCAACCTGGCGCTGGTAACCCGCGATCCCGTGGGCTGGATCAAGGCTTCGGGCGGCGATGCGGCCAAGGCTGCGCTGGCCGCCGGGCTGGTCGACAAGATCGGCGATCGCGTGGCCTTTGGCGAACGGGTTAGGGCGCTGGCCGGGGCGGATCATGCCGATTCGCGCGCCGGCGCTTTTGCGCATTCGTCGATGGCGGCGCTGCTGGCCGCGCACCCTGCGCCGGCCGAAGGTTCGGCGGTGGCGGTGGTTACGGTTGCCGGCGAAATCGTCGATGGCGAAGCCGGCCCCGGCACGGCTGGCGGGGATCGGATCGCCGCGCTGATTGACGAGGCCACTGCCGATGATGCCGCGGCCCTGGTGCTGCGGGTCGATTCGCCCGGCGGTTCGGTGATGGCTTCGGAACGGATCCGCGCGGCGCTGGAACGGTTCAGGGCCAAGAAACGGCCAATCGCGGTGTCGATGGCCAATGTGGCCGCCAGTGGTGGCTATTGGGTGTCTACCCCGGCCCAGCGGATCTTTGCCCAGCCGGGCACGATTACCGGCTCGATCGGGATTTTCGCCGTGATCCCAACGTTTGAAGACACGCTCGCGAATTATGGTGTGCATGCCGATGGCGTGCGGACCACGCCGCTGTCGGGTCAGCCCGATCTGCTGACCGGGCTGACGCCCGAAACCGAAGCGATGCTGCAGGCGAATATCGAAAACGGGTATGCCCGGTTCATTGGGTTGGTGGCGAAATCGCGCGGCAAGACGCCGGCTCAGATCGATGCGGTGGCCCAAGGCCGGGTCTGGGATGGCGGCAGCGCCCGGCAGCTGGGGCTGGTGGACCAGTTCGGGGGGCTGGACGATGCGCTGGATTGGGCGGCGGCCAGTGCCAAGCTTAACCGCTGGCACGCGAAATTCTATGGCACGCCGGCCAATCCGCTGGATTCGCTGATCGAACGCTTTGGCGGCGGCGACGAAGGCGATCAGGGTGCGCGCGATTTCGCGGGAATCGCCGAGGCCCGGCAGCAGTTGGTGCTGGGCCGGGCGGCGCACGATCTGGCGCGGTTGATGGCGGGGCAGGGGGCGCAGGCTTATTGCCTGGAATGTCCGGTATCGCCGGTGGCAGCGCGGGCAAAGCCGCTTGATCGGGGGATGGTGGGCCGGCTTCTGGCGATGCTTGGCATCGCTTGAGCCTATCGCGCTTGCCCTTTCGCATCGGGGCCACTAAGGGCCACCGCTTGATTCCGTATGCTTGTGCGCGCCTTGGCGGGTGAAAGGATACGGACTTCGTCGGGCCGCGGGCGTGGCGGAATTGGTAGACGCGCTGGTTTTAGGTACCAGTATCGCAAGATGTGGGGGTTCGAGTCCCTTCGCCCGCACCAGTTCGGCCCGGCGGAACGTGATTACGGATGCATTCTAGAAGGCTTCATTTGTCATGCAGATTGTCGAGACCAGCAACGAGGGTTTGAAGCGCGCCTACACGGTGACGATCGCGGCGAAGGATATCGCTTCGCGGGTTGAGGGCGAAGTTTCCAAGATCGCCCCGCAAGTGCGCATGCCGGGCTTCCGTCCGGGCAAGGTGCCGGTGAACCTGGTCAAGAAGATGCATGGCCCCGCGCTGCATCAGGAAGCCCTGAACACCTCGGTGCGCGAAGCGCTGGACAAGGTGATTGCCGATAACCAGCTGCGTCCGGCCATGCAGCCGCAGATCGCGCTGGGCGAAGGGTACGAAGAAGGCAAGGACGCCGAAGTAACCGTTACGCTGGAAGTTCTGCCCGTGATCAGCGCGCCCGCGCTGGACGGCCTGAAGCTGGAAAAGCTGGTGGTTCCCGTGTCGGACGCCGAAGTGACCGAACAGCTGACCCGGCTGGCTTCGGGCGCGAAGAGCTTCACCGACGCCAAGAAGGGCAAGAAGGCCGAAACCGGCGATCAGCTGATCATCGATTTCGTCGGCAAGCTCGACGGGGTTGAGTTTGACGGCGGCAAGGCCGAAGACGCTGCGCTGGAAATCGGCGCTGGCCGCTTCATCCCCGGCTTCGAAGAGCAGCTGGTTGGCGCTAAGGCTGGCGATGAAAAGACCATCACCGTAACGTTCCCGGCCGATTATCCAGCCGAAAACCTGAAGGGCAAGGACGCCACGTTCGACATCACCGTCAAGGCGGTGAAGGTTGCCGGCGAAACCAAGATCGACGACGATTTTGCGAAGAACCTGGGCCTCGAAAGCCTTGAGCAGCTGACCGGTCTGCTGCGCGGCCAGCTTGAGCAGGAAACTGCCGGCCTGACCCGCACCCAGATGAAGCGCGCCCTGCTTGACGTTCTGGCCGCCGGCCATGATTTTGATGTGCCGCCGTCGATGGTCGAAGCCGAATTCGAACAGATCTGGGCGCAGCTGGCCCAGGAAGCAGCGCGTGAGGAAGATCCCGCCGCCGCGATGGCTGAAATCGAAGCCGAAAAAGACGATTACCGCTCGATCGCCGTGCGCCGCGTGCGCCTTGGCCTGCTGCTGTCGGAAATCGGCCAGGCCAATGGCGTTGAAGTGAGCCAGCAGGAAATGTCGATGTTGCTGTCGCAGGCCGCGCAGCAGTATCGCCCTGAAGATCGCCAACGCTTCATGGAATACATCCAGCAGGATCCGCTTGCCGCAGCCCAGCTGCGCGCCCCGCTGTACGAAGACAAGGTCGTCGACTTCCTGTTCGACAAGGCCGAAGTGGCTGAGCGCGAAGTGACCCGCGAAGAACTGCAGGCCGCGATCGAAGCCGATGATTCGGCGGCGGAAGCAAAGCCAGCGAAGAAGGCTGCCGCCAAGAAGGCTCCGGCCAAGAAGGCTGAAAAGGCTGCTGAAGCCCCGGTTGAAGCCAAGCCTGCCGCTAAGAAGGCCGCGCCGAAGAAGGCTGCTGCTCCTGCCAAGGAAGACAAGGCTGACGCTGCGCCCAAGAAGAAGGCGGCGCCGAAGAAGGCCTGATCTATCGCATTCGGAAACGGCCCGGCGTGGACCCCCACGTCGGGCCGTTTGCTATGTGCGGCCCTGCTATTTGGGCTATTTGGCTATTTGGGCGATTTGGCCGGGCAGGTGCTGATCCCGAGGATCGAATAGACCGGGCAATTTCCGGCCAAACCGGTCAGCAGCGGTACGATGCCGATCCAGCCCCACGCGGTCGTTCCGGAGACAGCCAGGCCAATCAGCAGCACGCCGGCAAAGATGCGAAGCGCGCGATCGGTTGTGCTTTCGTTGGTGGTCATGGTTTGAACCCTCTTTCCTGCGGACGGGGACATTTTCCGGCGCGGCACGCCGCGCCAGCCGCATAGTCACCCGAAAAGTGCCCGATGCAAACGAAATGCCCGCAAGGGGGCTGGAAAAACCCGCGGTGATGGGCGATGCAGCTTGGTGTTGGGCCTTCGTCCGGCAAACTAAGGGTTAATCCCCTTGAACATCGTGATGCCAGTGGCGACATAGGCGCATCATCGCACGCAAAGAGGATATTCATGCTCGACCTGTTCGGCTCGTCCAATGCCCAAGGCAAGTTCAACCGCGATCCCGTAACCGGCGCTCTGGTGCCGACCGTGGTCGAGCAATCGAGCCGGGGCGAACGTGCGTTCGACATTTTCTCGCGCTTGCTGCGCGAACGCATCATTTTCGTGACCGGTGAGGTCGAGGATCACATGGCATCGCTGATCGTGGCGCAGCTGCTGTTCCTGGAAAGCGAGAATCCGTCGAAGGACATCTCGATGTACATCAATTCGCCGGGCGGCGTGGTGACGGCGGGTCTCGCGATCCATGACACCATGCAATACATTCGCCCGCGCGTGTCGACCGTGTGCATCGGGCAGGCCTGTTCGATGGGCAGCTTCCTGCTGGCCGCGGGCGAGCCGGGGATGCGCATTGCCCTGCCGCAGGCGCGGATCATGATTCACCAGCCTTCGGGCGGCGCGCGCGGCATGGCCAGCGACATCGAGATCCAGGCCCGCGAAATTCTGCGCCTGCGCAAGCGGCTGAACGAACTTTACGCCAGCTACACCGGCAAATCGCTGGAAGAAATCGAAGCCGCGGTCGATCGCGACAACTGGCTCGATGCCGAAGAGGCCAAAGCTTTCGGGCTGGTCGACAAGGTGTTTGAAGCCCGCCCTGACAGCGATGCCGTGGGCGAACAGACCGGATCGGGCGGGGCTCCGGAATAAGCGCTGGCGCATTTGGCGGCGGGGTTAAGGAAACGTCCACCTTGCCGCTTCAGCTGCCAGCAATATGACGCGCGCTACGGCGCAGGATTGATAATTGGTCTCACCGGGCTACACTCCGGCCGAGTCCGGCCCTTTGGGGCGAAACGGAAGAAGGCATGACCAAACTGAGCGGATCCGACGCCAAGAGCACCCTCTACTGCAGTTTCTGCGGCAAATCGCAGCACGAGGTGAGGAAGCTGATCGCAGGGCCAACCGTGTTCATCTGTGATGAATGCGTGGAGCTGTGCAACGATATCATCCGCGAGGAAACGAAGGCGGGCATCGCGGGCAAGAAGGACGGCGGCGTCCCCAGCCCGAAGGACATCTTCGAAACGCTGAACGATTACGTGATCGGCCAGGATCGCGCCAAGCGCGTGCTGTCGGTGGCGGTTCACAACCACTACAAGCGGCTCAAGCACAGCGGCAAGGGCGGCGAAGTCGAACTGTCGAAGTCGAACATCCTGCTGGTCGGGCCGACCGGTTCGGGCAAGACGCTGCTGGCGCAGACCCTGGCCAAGACCTTCGACGTGCCGTTCACCATGGCCGATGCCACCACTCTGACCGAAGCCGGTTACGTGGGCGAGGATGTCGAAAACATCATCCTCAAGCTGCTGCAGGCCAGCGACTATAACGTCGAAAAGGCCCAGCACGGGATCGTCTATATCGACGAAATCGACAAGATCAGCCGCAAGGCTGAAAACCCCTCGATCACGCGCGATGTATCGGGCGAAGGCGTGCAGCAGGCGCTGCTCAAGCTGATGGAAGGGACCACCGCTTCGGTCCCGCCGCAGGGTGGGCGCAAGCATCCCCAGCAGGAATTCCTGCAGGTGGATACCACCAACATCCTGTTCATCTGCGGCGGCGCGTTTGCCGGTCTGGAAAAGATCATTTCCGACCGCCTGCAAAAGCGGTCGATCGGGTTCGGCGCGCACGTGGCCGATCCGGACAAGCGCAAGGTTGGCGAACTGCTGCAAAAGGCCGAGCCGGAAGATCTGCTGAAGTTCGGACTGATCCCTGAATTCGTCGGCCGTCTGCCGGTGATCGCGACGCTCAACGACCTCGACATCGAGGCGCTGGTCAAGATCCTGAAAGAACCGAAGAACGCCCTGATCAAACAGTACGCCAAGCTGTTCGAACTGGAAGACGTGACGCTGACTTTCACCGACGACGCGCTGGAAGCGATCGCGCAGAAGGCGATCGAACGCAAAACCGGCGCGCGCGGGCTGCGCTCGATCGTCGAAGGCTTGCTGCTGGATACGATGTTCGACCTGCCGACCGAAAGCGATATCGCCGAAGTGGTGGTCGATCGCGAAGTCGTCGAAGGCCGCAAGGAACCGGTCCGCGTCCTCAAGGGCAAGGAAGAAGCCGCCTAAGGGCCTGCTTTCGCTGGGTTGGGCTTTCGCTGGCCGGGCTTTCGTTGGCTGGGCGCCCGCTCAGTGCGGGTGGTGATGGTCAGCGTGGTCGTGATCGGGGGCATGCCCCTTATGATCGCTGTGCAGTCGGCAATCGTCTTGA
This sequence comes from Pseudomonadota bacterium, assembly GCA_046050825.1. GTDB lineage: Bacteria > Pseudomonadota > Alphaproteobacteria > Sphingomonadales > Sphingomonadaceae > Novosphingobium. The sequence continues at coordinate 8,221 of JBJOPJ010000021.1, read as the reverse complement.
ACCTGCTCGATCTGGATCGTGGCGTGGTGGATGCCAAAGCGGGTATCCAGCTGCTCGGCCAGATGTTGCAGGAAGGCGTCGCCGGGATGGCCAGCGGGCATTACCACGTGGGCGGTAAAGGCCACTTCGGTGGTGCTCATCGGCCAGATATGCAGGTCATGCACCGCGCTGACACCGGGCTGTTCTGACAGGAATTCGCGTACCGCGCTGTCATCGATGTGGCCGGGAACCGCCAGCAGCCCCATTTTGACCGCGTCTTTCAGCAAGTCCCAACTGGCCCAGCCCAGCACCAGGGTGATGATCAGGCTGATCGCCGGATCGATCCACTGCCGCCCGGTCAGCAGGATCGCCAGCCCCGCGCCGACCACGCTGACCGAAACCAGCGCATCGGCCAGCAAGTGCTGGAACGCCGCGCGCAAGTTCAGATCGGATTTGCTGCCCCGGGCGAACAGCAGCGCCGACAGCAGGTTGATGGCAATGCCGGCCCCGGCCACGGCCATCATCAGCGGGCCATCGACGGCTTCCGGTTCCCAGAACCGGCGCAGCGTTTCGATCAGTACGGCCCCCAAGGCCACCCACAACAGCGCGGCATTGGCAATTGCGGCCAGGATCGACGAGCTTTTCAGGCCATAGGTAAAGCGCTTGGATGCCGGACGCGCCGCCAGCACACTGGCGCCCCATGCCAGCAGCAGCGCCAGCACATCGCCCAGGTTGTGCCCGGCATCGGCCAGCAGCGCCGCCGATCCGCTCACGAAACTGGCCGCCACTTCCACCGCGACAAACCCGGCGTTGAGCACCACCGCGATCGCAAAGGCACGGCCGTGGCCTTGGCCCGCGTGCCCTGCGGCGTGCCCATGGTGATGGCCGTGGTGACGACCATGATGGTGGTCGTGGTGGCCGTCGTGGTGATGGTGCGGGCTATGCCCGTGTGAAATGCTCATTTTTACCCTTTCGCGCCAGCGTTGCACAAATGCCGCACTGCAGCAAGAATCGGAAGCAAGGATTTACCGGGAATAACTGATTAATATCCGTATTCCCGCGCGGTTCCGCAGGAAGATTGCGTGAACTTGGCGTCACGCGAAATGTCATTACGCATTCGGCAGTTGCGGCAAAGTGCGCCGTCCCAAAGGTGTCACATTGGGGTGTTTAGGAGGCTGCCAAGCGCCTGTATGAGCGGCGCCATGCGTGATCGGCAACGTGATTCGAACGCAAGTGGGCAGCGTTCACGCATCGAATTTTGCATAGTCAGGCTTGCATATACGCGAGCCTAAAACGGGGTAGATGAAATGCAACTCAAGTATTTTCTCGCTGTAAGCGTGGCCGGCGTGTCGCTGGCCACTGGGATGGCCGCACCGGCCTATGCTCAGGAAACTGCATCGGCGGTTCGCGGAACGGTTGAATCGAACGGAACGCCGGTTGCCGGTGCGACTGTCACCGTGCAGCACACCCCTTCGGGCACGACCCTGGTTGTGACCACCGATGCCGATGGCAGCTTCGCTGCGAACGGCCTGCGTGTGGGCGGCCCCTTCATCGTTACCGTTGACGCCGATGGCTATCAGAGCGCCCGGGTCAACGATCTCTTCCTGCAGGCGGGGCAGCCTGCCCGTTTGCCGATCAAGCTGGAAGCGCAGACCGAAATCGTCGTGACCGCTGCGGCGCTGCAGCCTGTCGTCGCCCTGACGGATGGGCCGACGACCGCGCTGGGCCGCGTCGAGATTGAAGGCGCCGCTTCGATCAACCGCGATATTCGCGATCTTGCGCGCCGCGATCCGCTGGTCACTGTTGATCTTGCGAATAGCCGTGCAGTTGAAATTGCCGGTAACAACGGACGCTTCAACCGCTTTTCGGTCGACGGCATGCAAATGTCGGACGATTTCGGCCTGAACAATGGTGGCCTGCCGACCAACCGTGGCCCGGTTCCGTTTGATGCAATCGAACAGTTCTCGGTCAAAGTCGCGCCGTATGATGTGGCCGATGGTGATATGCAGGGCGGTGCGATCAATGTCGTGCTCAAGTCGGGTGGGAACAAGTTCCACGGCGGCGGGTTCTATACTTATACCAACGATGGCCTGACCAGCAGCCAGATCCGGGCGACCAAGCTGGCGCTCGACTTTTCCTCGAAGCAGTTTGGCGGTTGGCTTTCCGGCCCGCTCGTGAAGGACAAGCTGTTCTTCATGATGGCATATGAACGCACCAAGGAAGGCAAGCCGGTCGAAGATGGTTTCGGCACGGGCTTTACCAATCAGGTGCCGGGGCTTAGCCAAGCGGTGATCGATCAGGTTAGCTCGGTTGCCAAGAGCCGCTATGGTTACGATACGCTGGGCCTGATCGCCACGACCAACGAGAACGACGAAAAGATCGTCGGTAAGCTGGACTGGAACGTTACCGACAACCAGCGCGCTTCGGTAACTTACATCCGCAACGTTGGCACCAATCAGTTCCAGCAGAACAACTTCCTGACCGCACCGTATGGCTTGGGCTACCAGTCGAACGGCTACGAGCTGACCGAAGAAGTGAACTCGGGCACGTTCGAGCTGAACTCGACCTGGTCGGACACGATCTCGACCAACCTGCGCGCGTCTTACCGCGATTACAATCGCGGCCAAACGCCGTTCGGCGCGGCATTCCCGCAGATGCAGGTGTGCCTTGACGACACGTCGATCAATTCCGGCACGAACACGGCCACCTCGTGCGGTGCCACGAGCCTTTATTTCGGTCCTGACGTCAGCCGCCACTCGAACAAGCTGAACACCGAAAACCTGTCGATCGATCTGTCCGCGCGGATCGAATTTGGCGACCATTCGCTGCGCCTGATGACCGGTTACACCAAGGTCGATACGTTCAACCTGTTCCTGCAGCGGACCTACGGCGATTTCTACTTCGACTCGCTGACCGATTTCGTTGCCGGTAATGCCAATCGCCTGCGTTATGCCAACGCTGTCCCGTCGAACGATCCGAACCAAGCTGCGGCCAGCTTCTCGACCATGAACTGGACCTTCGGCGCGCAGGATGACTGGCAGATTGCAGATAACGTGAACGCCACGATTGGCCTGCGTTACGATCTGTTCGACAACAGCAAAGCGCCGGTTCTGAACCCGAACTTCCTGGCACGCACTGGTTTTTCGAACCGCTCGACCTTTAAGGGTCGAGGCGTATTCCAGCCCCGTTTTGCGGTGAACTGGGATGCCAATGACCGGCTTGTGGTGCGGGTCGGTGCTGGCGTGTTCGCCGGTGGCACCCCGGACGTCTACTTGTCCAACGTCTTTTCGAACACGGGGTTGTTGACCAACGCTATCGACATCAACCGTTCCAACTGCGTGGCTTCGGGTAACACCTGCAACGCCTTGAACAGCATCACTGGCGGGACCATCCCGACCAGCGCGATCAACTACCTGACCACCAACACCGCCTCGCTGGCGTTGGCGCCGACCGATGTGATCGATCCGAACCTGAAACTGGCGAGCAAGTTCAAGGCTTCGTTCCAGGCCGATTACAAGGCTGACCTTGGTGGGCTGGGCGATGACTGGATGTTCGGCGTCCAGTTCCTGTTCGATAAGACGATCGACAGCTACATGTGGACCGACTTGCGTTCGGTGGCTGTTGCGACGCTGCCTGATGGCCGCCGCCGCTATGGCCCGATCAATGGCGTTGCCACGAACAACCGCGATCTGCTCCTGACCAACACGTCGAGCGGCCGGGGCCTGTTCGGCACGTTCCGTTTCGAAAAGAACTGGTCAAGCGGTCTGGGTATTGAAGGTAGCTATACCCGGTCGAGCGTGAAGGATCGTACGGCGTTTACCTCGTCGACGTCGTCGTCGAACTACGCCAATAACGCCTTCGAAGACCCCAATATGGGGACGTATGGTCGTTCGATTTACGAATATCGCAACCAGTACAAGTTTGGCGTCAGCTATCGCCACGCCTTCTTCGACGATAACAAGACCACCCTCAGCTTGTTCGGCGAGCTGCGTTCAGGCCGTCCGTACAGCCTGGTGATGCTGGAAAACAACACCAACCGCGGTACGGTGTTCGGCACTGTCGGTAACCTGGGCAGCATGCTGCTCTATGTGCCGACCGTTGGTGATACCAAGGTCAGCTTCGATACCACTGCCAGCGAAGCCGCGTTCAACACGTTGGTGAATACGTTGGGGCTGGAAAAGTATCGTGGCCGCATCGTTCCGAAGAACAGCCAGACTTCGCCCAACTTCAACAAGGTCGATCTTCACTTCGGTCAGGAGTTGCCGCTGCCGATCGTTTCGGGCGCCAAGTTTGAACTTTTTGCTGATATCGAAAACGTTCTCAACTTGCTCAACCGCGAGTGGGGTGCGCTGCGCCAGGTCCAGTTCCCGTACAACGCGGCCCTGGTCCGGGTGACGTGCCTGACCGCGGCGGCGCCGACCGGCACCGCGGGAACGGCTGCCACTTCGACGTCGCAGGCTTGCGCTCAGTACCGCTACAGCACGGTGGCGGCACCAAACGAAGTGCTGCAAACCCGCCAGTCGCTTTATGGCATTCGGGTTGGCGCACGGATTAAGTTCTGATCCTCACCGATCAGGCATAACTGAACGAATTGGGGGAGGGGCACTGCGGTGCCCCTCCCCTTTTCGTTGGCCCCTTTTCGGTGATGCGCGGCTCAATCGTAAATGCAGGCATCCAGCGCTGAATTGCGCACCACGCTGCTGCGGGCGGCAATGGCCTTGCCGTGGCGGCGGGTGAAGCCGCCGGGTGCCACCACTTCACGCCGTTTCGGGGCCGGCAGGGCTGCGGCGATGCTGGCTGCTTCGACCCGGGTCAGGTGGGCGGCCGAATGACCGAAATAGCGTTGGGCGCCGGCTTCGGCACCGTAAGTCCCGATGCCGGTCTCAGCGACGTTAAGATAGACTTCCATGATCCGGCGCTTGTCCCAGATATTTTCGATCAGGAAGGTGAACCACACTTCCAGCCCCTTGCGGACATAGCGGCTCCAGCCGCTGCCCTGCCACAGGAACACGTTCTTGGCGGTTTGCTGGCTGATGGTCGATCCGCCGCGCAGCCGCTTGGAATTGGCGTTGCGTTCGATCGCCTGTTCGATCGCGGCGGTATCGAACCCGTTGTGGGTGCAGAACTTCGCGTCTTCGCCAGCGATCACCGCATCGACCATCGAGCGGTCGATCCGCGAGAGCGGCGTCCAGTCCTTCTCGAACCCGTTGGGGTCCATGATCATCGTCAGCGTGACCGGGACCGGCACGAACCGGTAAAGCGCCGTTAGCGTAACGCTGACGGCAACGAACCAGATGATCGTTTGTGCGATCCACCACCAGATGCGGTAGCCAAGGCTGTGGTGCGACGAAGGGCGGGCGCGGGAAAGGAAGCTGGCCATTGGCGCAAATGTTTAGCCCAGCCCCGCCGCGGCGCAAGCGTTCTGGCAGGGCCGGATCGTATCTGATACGCGGCCCGGCGATGAAATACGCTTTGCTGATTCCGGCCCTGCTGGCTGGCGCCGCCCCGGCCTATGCCCAAGCTGCCGACGATTTGTGCGTCGATCGGCCGGGGCTGGGCGCCCCTGCCTGTGTGCTGCCGCGCGGGCAGGCGATGGCTGAATTGGGCGTGATCGGGTGGGAGCGCAGTTCCGATCCGGCCAGCGCCGCGGATGAATTGTCGATCGGCGATGTAACGGTGCGCTATGGTCTTGGCGGGGGCACCGAAATTGCGGTGGATGTGACCATGCTGGATACGCTGCGCACGCGTGACCGCGCCAGCGGGACTATCGACCGGGTCAGCGGCAGCGGCGATGTCACTCTGGCGGTCGCACACAATTTTGCGGGCGGGGCTGGGCCGGTTGCGGTGCGCGCATTCGTGACGCTGCCCACGGGCCGGGCTGAACTTGGCGCGGGTACGTGGCAGGCGGGCCTGGCGCTGCCGATCGAGCTGCCGCTTGGCAGCGTGTTTGAACTGGGGCTGACCCCGCAAGTTGAGGCGGCGGCCAATGCATCGGCGCAGGGGCGGCATCTGGCCTGGGGCGGGGTGATCGGCCTGAGCCGGGACGTTGCGCCCGATCTTGCGCTGGAGGGTGAACTGGCCGCCTGGCGTGATGACGATCCCGCTGGCTCTACCACCGATGCCCGCGCGGCGCTGTCATTGGCATGGCGGGCCGCGGCGGATTGGCAGCTTGATGCCGAAGTGGAACTGGGGCTGACCAGCGCTGCGCCGCGCCACGCCCTGATGTTTGGGCTGGCGCGACGCTTTCGCTAGCGCTTAAGCGGCCGGGGTTTAAGCCGCTGGCAGCAGGCGCTTGTCGGTGGCGATCCGCAGCATCGCCTTTTGCAGCTTTTCGAACGCGCGCACTTCGATCTGGCGCACGCGCTCGCGGCTGACGTTGTATTCTTGGCTCAATTCCTCAAGCGTTTGTGGATCGTCGATCAGGCGGCGCTGGGTCAGGATGTGGCGTTCGCGTTCGTTCAGGCTGCCCATCGCTTCAACCAGCAGCGCGTGGCGGTTCAGTGCCTCTTCGCTGTCCTCGGCGATGGTGTCTTGCAGGGGGCGTTCGTCCTGCAGCAGGTCTTGCCACTGGCCTTCGCCTTCATCGTTGAACGAGACGTTCAGGCTGGCATCCCCGCCCATCATCATCCGGCGGTTCATGTTGACCACTTCGGTCTCGGACACGCCAAGCTTGGTGGCGATGGTTTTCACATCGTCGGGGTGAAGGTCTGAATCCTCGTATGCGTCGAGGTTTTTCTTCATCCGGCGCAAGTTGAAGAACAGCTTCTTCTGCGCCGCCGTGGTGCCCATTTTGACCAGGCTCCAGCTGCGCAGGATGAATTCCTGCATCGAGGCCTTGATCCACCACATCGCGTAAGTGGCCAGACGAAAGCCGCGATCCGGCTCGAATTTCTTGACGCCCTGCATCAGGCCGATGTTGCCTTCGGAGATCAGTTCGCTGACCGGCAGGCCATAGCCGCGATAGCCCATCGCGATCTTGGCCACGAGTCGCAAGTGGCTGGTCACCAGCTGCTTGGCCGCTTCCGGGTCTTGGTGTTCCTGATAGCGCTTGGCGAGCATGTATTCCTGCTCGGCCGTCAGCAACGGGAACTTCTTGATTTCCGACAGATAGCGGTTGAGGCTTTGCTCACCGCCCAGGCTTGGCAGCGTGGTGCCGTTGCTGGCTGGCAGGTTCTGATCGCGTTCCGACATATGACTCATGTGTCCTTTCATCGTCGGCTCACCCTTAACGGACCCTTTATAGGCATCCCTTGGCGGTGGCCACATAGGCTTAGTATCTACAATAATAAGTCAGCTTGGTGCCCTCAATTCGACCAACAGCCCCGCCATGTCGGCAGGCAGTGTGCTTTCAAGCCGCACGGCTGCCCCCGTAACGGGGTGAACGAAGCCCAGCACGGCAGCGTGCAAGGCCTGACGGTTGAAGTGAAGCTGGTTGAGCAAGGGCCGAATCCGGGGCGGGGTGCGTCCATAAACCGGATCGCCCAATAGCGAATGGCCGATTGACGCCAAATGAACGCGCACCTGATGGGTGCGGCCGGTTTCAAGCCGGCATTCCACCAAGGCGCAGCCGGCCAGCCGTTCGAGCAATTTGTAATGGGTAACCGCGTGCTTGCCGCGCCCGTCCTCGACCAGCGCCATCTTCTTGCGATCGTGGCTTGAGCGGGCGATTGCGCCGCGCACCGTGCCGGATAGCGGGGTGGGCATCCCGCCAACAATCGCCAGATAGGCGCGTTCTATCGAATGATCGGCAAACTGCTTGGCCAGCCCTTCGTGCGCCGCATTGGTTTTGGCAACGACCAGCAGGCCGGATGTGTCCTTGTCGATGCGGTGGACGATGCCGGGCCGCGCCACGCCGCCAATTCCCGATAGCTGTCCGTCGCAGTGATGCAGCAGCGCGTTCACCAGCGTGCCATCAAGATTGCCGGCTGCGGGGTGCACCACCAGCCCGGCCGGTTTATCGACCACGATCAGGTGTTCGTCCTCGAACGCGACGACCAGTGGGATGTCTTGGGCTTGCGCTTCGGCCGGCACGGCTTCGGGAACGCGGATTTCAAATGCGGTGCCGGCGGTCGGCTTGAAGCTGGCCTGGCTAATCGGTGCGCCGCCCAGCGTGATCCGTGCTTCGCCCAGCAGGGCCTTGATCCGCTCACGCGAGAGGCCGCTCGCTTCGGCCAAAGCCTTGTCGAGTCGCTGGTCGCTGGACGCGACCTCACCAGAAATGATGCGTTGTACCCGGGTCATT
>JBJOPJ010000020.1:0-25522 GCA_046050825.1 Pseudomonadota bacterium | reverse complement strand
CTCTGGCCAAGCACGGCGCGCTGCGCGGGATCGAACGCGATCCCAATGCGCCGGCACCAGTGCGCCGCCTGTGCCGCGTGGCCCGGTTCGGCACTTTTCAACCGACCGTACCGGACTATGCCGGGGCGTTTCAGGATATCGGCCCGGCCGCAATCAAGCTGGGCCAGACGCTGGCCACCCGCCCCGACATCGTGGGGGATGCAGCGGCCAACAACCTGCTGGCGCTGCAAGACAGCCTGCCCCCGGTGGACTTCACGCTGATCCGGCGTGAAATCGAAGCCAGCTTCGGCAAGCCGCTGGAAGCCCTGTTTGCCAGCATCGACCCGGTTCCAGTGGGGGCCGCATCGATCGCGCAAGTCCACCAGGCCGTGACCACCGATGGGCGGATCGTGGCCGTGAAAGTGCTGCGCCCCGGCATCCGCGAAAAGTTCGCCCGCGACATTGCTACGTATGAATGGGCCGCCGCTCACCTTGAAGGTCTGGGCGGCGAACTGGCCCGACTGCGCCCCCGCTTGGTGATCGCCAATTTCAAGCGCTGGACCCTGCGCGAACTGGACTTGCGGCGCGAGGCCGCATCGGCATCCGAACTGGCCGACATGATGCGCGCCGACGAGGGTTATCGCGTTCCCGCGGTTGATTGGGATCGCACCAATGGCCGGGTGATGACGATCGAGTGGATCGAAGGCACCAAGATCAGCGAAACGCAGGCCCTGCGCGATGCCGGGCACGATCTGCCGGCGCTGGCCCGGCGGCTGGTGCTGACGTTCCTGCATCAGGCCATCAGCGGCGGCTATTTCCATGCCGATATGCACCAAGGCAACCTATTCGTGCAGGCAGACGGGACCATCGCCGCGATCGATTTTGGCATCATGGGCCGGATCGATCGCCGCGCGCGGTTGTGGCTGGCAGAAATCCTCTATGGACTGACCACCGGCAACTATCGCCGCGTCGCCGAAATCCACTTCGAGGCGCAATACGTGCCAAGCTATCATTCGGTCGATGAATTCGCGACCGCGCTGCGCGCTGTGGGCGAACCCACGCGCGGCCGGCCGGTCAGCGAACTGTCGGTCGGGCAAATGCTCGACAGCCTGTTCGCGATCACCCGCGAATTCGACATGCAGACCCAGCCGCACTTGTTGCTGCTGCAAAAGACCATGGTGATGGTCGAAGGGCTGGCAACCCAGCTCGATCCCACGATCAATATGTGGGACGTGGCCAGCCCGTTCGTCCAAGGCTGGATCCGCGACGAGCTTGGCCCGGAAGCTGCGATTGCCGACCGGCTGCGCAAGGATACGCAAACCCTGCTGCGCCTGCCCGATCTGATCCGCCGGATCGAAGACCGCTTCCCGGCCAAGGGCGGCGCGCCCGAAGCCCCGCCGCTGCCGGATGTGGCGCTGGTCTGGGACAAGCGCCACGGGCAGCGCGGCTGGGCCGGCTATGCGCTGGCGCTGGCGCTGGGCGGCGGCGCGGTCTGGGGCGCGCAGGCGCTGGGCTGGCTCTGAAGCGATGGACCTGGATGCGCTGATCCTGCACTTCTTCGGCACCGAAGATCCCGCGCAGTTAACCGAAACCGATTATGCGCTGAGCGTTGAGCGCCTGAAGATCGGCTTTGGCGTGGAACGCGAACCCGGCCGCAAGTTTGCGCTGTGGACGCTGTTGGATGCACTGGGCGATGCCCCACTGCCCGCCGATGCCTTTGCCAAGGAACCGGCGCTGAAAGCGGCAGCCGAAGATTACCTCAGGGCCGCGTTCCGGATGGAGCGTTACGGGGACGAGGCGTGAGCGCCATCGACGCGCCTTGCGCCGCGCCTGCCGCCCGCCCCCAGATCGCGTATTTCCATGGGCTGCCGGGCGGCTCTGGTGAATGGGCGGCCTGCGCGCCCGCCGGGCTGGCCGCCTATGCCCCGGATCGCAACACGCCAATTTCCGCGCGCGACCTTGCAGGCGCGGTGGAGGCACAGTGCCGCGCAGGCCCGGTTACGCTGGTCGGCTTTTCGCTGGGTGCGCCGATTGCCGTGGCGGTGGCGCGAGAACTGGGGCCGCGCGCGGCGCACATCCACCTCGTTTCGCCAGCTGCGCCGCTGCAACTGGGCGATTTTCTGAACGCGATGGCCGGTGGGCCATTGTTCGCGATTGCGGCCAAGCACCCGCGCCTGTTTCGCGTCGTGGCCCGGATCGAAAGCCTGATCGCCCGCACCGCGCCTGCCTTTCTGCTGGACCGCCTGTTCGCCAGCGCGGCGGGCGGCGATATTGCGCTGCGCCGCGATCCCGCCTTCCGCACCGCCATGGCACAAGTGCTGCGCGATGGGCTGGGGCGCACCCCGCACGGGTTCGTGGCAGAAGTAACCGCCTATGTGGGCGATTGGTCCGATCTGCTTGAAGGGCTGCCGGCACCGGTCACCATCTGGCAGGGCGAGGCGGATAACTGGACCCCGCCGGCCATGGCCGATGCGCTGGCCGCAGCCCTGCCCGGCCCGGTCACGCTGAACCGCCTGCCGGGGCGTTCGCACTATTCCGCGCTGCGCGCCGCGCTGGCCCAGTTGTCCTGATCAGTTATTCTGAAACGCGAAGCGCCCCGGCCCTGTAATAGGACCGGGGCGCTTCATTTGCACCGTTGGCGCGCGGCTTAGAACTTCGAGCCGACGCGCAGGCCATACGTCCGCGGCTGGTTCGGCACGATATACGTGCGCGAGCACAGCCCGCACTGAACATAGCGTGACAGATCGCCGCGTTCGTCCAGCACGTTCGAGACGAACAGTTCCAGGCTGAACTTGTCCCAATCCGCGCCAACCGCCAGGTTAACCTGCGCAAAGGCACCCAGATCGCCCATCAGTGCGGCATTGGCCGTGCGCAAGTCCGACGGGGCCGAACCTTGATAGGTGGCGTTGATCTGGCCATAGGCCTTCGCATCGCCCACCGGCACGGTGTAGCGGGCGGTGCCGCTCATCTTCCATTTCGGCGTGATCGGCAGGCGCGTGCCAGCCGGCGCATCGATCGAGTTGCCACCGGTCGCGCACGTATAAGTGGTGTCGATCGCATGGCACAGGTTCTGGCGGGTCTTGGCATCGGCATAGGCACCCGACACGTTGATCGTCAGCGGGCCGGCAAAGACCGAGGCATCAAGATCGACACCGCGGATCCGGGCATTCGGGCCGTTGGTGATGATGGTGAAGCTGTTCGGGCCAAGGTAGCTGAACTGGAAGTGCTCCCAATCCTGCTGATAGAGCGCGCCGTTGAAACGGATCAGCCCATCGGCCAGCGTGGTCTTGAAGCCCACTTCGTAGTTCATCAGGTAATCGGGGTTATAGGCCCCGAAATCGCCGCGGCGGTTGATCCCGCCGGGACGGAAGCCCTTGCTGACCGTGGCATAGACCATCGCGTCCTTGCCCGGCTTCCACGTGGCGTTGAAGCGATAGGTTACCCCGTCGCCCTTGGCGCGGGTCGGGATGGCGGTGCCACCGCTCCACACGCCCAGGTTGGTGCAGGGGCTGCCTTCGACCACGCCCGGCGCCAGCGTGACGCCGGCAGTACCCTTGACGTCGGCAAGCCGGGCACCAGTGGTGGTGAAGCACTGGATCGCGCCCGTCTTCGAGCTGTAGGCACCGTTTGGCGGGGAAGCCGTGAAGTTGCTGCCGGGGTTGCGGCCAAAGCCGAAGAACCCGATCAGCGAGTTGTCATACTTGAACAGGCGGCCACCGGCGGTCACCGTCAGGGTGGGATCGATGTCCCACGAAGCTTCGCCAAACGCGGCGTAGTCCTTGTCGACGCGTTCCTGCTGGGTCAGCCACAGCGTGCCGGGATGGCCATTGACCGACAAGTTCGGCCCCAGACCGGGGATCTGGTAATCCTGATGGATCAGGTTCGACTGGCGCTGGAAGAACACGCCCGCAACCACCCGCACCGGCTGATCGGCAGGCGAAGAAATGCGCAGTTCCTGGCTCATCTTCTTGAAGTGGTCGGTGCCCAGCACCTTCTGGCGCGGGTCGATCGTGTTGCCGGCCGCATCCTGATAGGCGAAGTAATACGCCAGCCCGCCAACGCTTTCATAATAGCTGTCATAGGCTTCGGCGTAATCGGTGTAATCGCTTTCCGAGTAAGTCTTGCGATCGAGATAGGCACCCGCATAGGTCAGGTCCCAGTTGCCGATCTTGCCTTCGATGGTCAGCGCGGCCTGCACGAACTTGTCGTTGCGCAAATCGGGATAGAAGTGCTGGTACTGCAGGTCGCCCACGGTCGGGTCGTAGCCATAGTTCCCGTGGCTCTTGGTTTCCTGATAGATGGCCGCCGGGGTGACGGTCCAGTTATCGTCCAGATCAACCTTCAGCGCGGCACGCCCGCCATAGGTTTCGGTATAGTTCGCGTTCTTCTTGACCAGCGCTGCGTTGCTGACCGAAACGCCGTCCTTCAGACAGCCGCTGACATCGCCGTTCGCATCGAACAGGGTGGTGCCGCAGAACGTGCGCCGGCCCAGCACATTGTCGATGTACCCGGCATCGCGCTGCCAGAACCCGACCACGCGCAGCGCGGCGTTTTCCGACAGCGGGGCATTGACCATGCCTTCCAGCTTGCCGCCCACGCCGCCCATGTGAACGGTGTTGAGTTCGCCATCGACGCGGCCTTCAAAACCGGCGGTCGAAGGCTTGTTGGTGATGATGCGGATCGTGCCGGCTTCCGAAGATGCGCCGTACAGCGTGCCCTGCGGGCCGGCCAGGCTTTCGATCCGGGCGATGTCATAAACATGCACGTCAAGGTTGCCGCCGATGGTGGTAACCGGCTGTTCATCGAAATAGACGCCGACCGACGGCAGCGAGCCAGAGTGGTTGCCATCGCCGCCCGAAGCCACGCCGCGCATATAGATCACGTTGGTGCCGGGGGTGCCGCTCGACTGCGCCGAAACCGACGGCAGCTGCTGCGAATAGGACGAGAAGTTCGAGATGTTCAGTTCATCGAGCTTCTTGGTGCTGAGCGCCTGGATCGAAATCGGCACGTTCTGCAGGTTTTCGCTGCGTTTTTGCGCGGTCACCACGATGACGTTGCTGTCTTCGCTACCGGCATTCTGCGCCAGGGCGGGTGCCGCGATCAGCGCGGTCGTGGTGAAAAGCGCGGCAAAAGCGGCGCGGCGAGAAGCAGTACGCATAAAAATCCCCTGTCTTATCGGGCCTGTTTGGCCGACCCTGATTCCTGCAAGCCCCAGCGTCAAGCCGCTGGCGCATTGTTGTTACGCGAGTGCAGCAAAGCGTGGCAGATTTACCACGCCGGCGGCGCCTCGGGGTAATATTCCAAAACTTCGCCCAAGGCATCGCGCAGCGGCCCCAATTGCGCGGCATAAGGCTGCCAGCCTTGCGTGCCTTCGCGGAAGATCGGCTGGCGCACTTGTTCGGAACTGGCGGTACGCACGGCACGAGCTGTCTCGTGAAACGACAGGCAGGCCGCCTCGAATTCCAGCCCGCAGAAATCCAGCAGGCTGCGCACTTCGGCTTCGGTATTATCGACCATGCGTTCATAGATCACGCGGTGGACCCGGCCGGGCTGGACCCGATCGATATGGGCCATCAACCGCACGTAATCGCGATAATACTGCCCCATATCCGACAGGGAATAGCTGAACGCCTGGCCGCGCGCGAAGTGCTGTTTGAAATTCGAAAAGCAGCAGCCCAGCGGGTGGCGGCGCGGATCGATGATCCTGGCATTCGGCAGCACCGCCATGATGAACACCACGTGCGCCCAGTTGTTGGGCAGCTTGTCGATGAAAAAGGGGCGCTCGGTTTTCCGCTGGATGCGGGTGCGGCGCATGTAATCCTCGCCCGCGGCGCGCAATTGCTGGGCCGACAGTTCGGGCAGCGACACTGGATAACGCGGTTCGCGCCGCGCCAGCACCGGCATATCGGGTAGTTCGCTGGTGCCTTCGATCAGGCTGTGGCTGGACAGGATCTGCTCAACCAGCGTTGATCCCGCGCGCGGCATCCCCAGCACGAAAATCGGATCGGCGGCATCGCAGCCCTGCCCGGCGCGCTGCGAAAAGAATTCCGGCGTGGCGATTTCGATCAGCCGGTCAACATAGCGGCTGGTTTCGGCGGCATCGTAATCCAGCTTGGTGCGGCGCAAGGCATTGCCCGCGGCGTAATGCGCAAACGCCCCTTCCGCCGCGCCGCGATCTTCCAGCGCCTTGCCCAGGGCAAAATCAAGGTGGAAACGATCCTCATCGGCAATCTCGCCGCCGGCCAGCGCGGCTTCCATCGCGGCGATGTCATCGTCGGAAAACTTCACCGTTTTCAGGTTCGCGAGGCTCCACCACGCCTCGCCCAGTTCGGGCATCAGGTCGATCGCCTTGCGATAGGCGGCCACGCCATCGGCCGTGCGGCCCACGGTTTTCAACATGTGGCCATAGCTCATCCAGATGCGCGGCTGCCGGCCGGCGCGTTGCAGCACCTGATCGTACAGCGCCAAGGCCTCATCAAATTCGCCGATCCGCCCCAGCGCGGCGGCCTGTAGGTTGGCATGGCCGGGATTGTCCGGCTCTTCCGCGGCCACCCGGTTCAGTTCGGCGATCGCTTCTTCGGGGCGGTTCTGCCGGTAGAGCACCAGCGCCAGATTGGCCCGTGCAGCGGTGAACGCCGGCGACAATTCCAGCGCGCGGCGCAGCAGGCTTTCCGCATCCTTGTAGCGCCCGATCCGTCCGGCCAGTTCGGCAAACATCCGGATCGCCGCCACATCGAAGGGATCATCCTTCAGATGCTGGCGCAGCAGCGGTTCGGCCCGCGGCAAGTCATTGGCATTAAGCGCCACGGCCGCATCGATCAGGCGGGGCGGATATTTGCCGAGGCGCGAAAGCCAACTTTGCGTATTGACGGTTGTCATGCGCGCGCAAGAAACATGGTGACGCCGCGCAATCAAGCGATAGGTTGCGCGGCGAAGGGAAAATTAATGACAGGTTCGGGGAATGGTTCGGCCCGGCGCAGGCTGGGGTTCTGGGCTGTATTGGCGCTGTGCGTGGGCAACATGATCGGTTCGGGTATCTATCTATTGCCCGCCACGCTGGCCCCGCTGGGCTGGAACCAGATGCTGGGCTGGCTGATCACCATTGGCGGCGCACTGTCGCTGGGCGTGGTCTTTGCCGGGCTGGGCGCGCGGTTACCGCTGGCCGGCGGGCCTTATGCTTATGCCAATGCGGCGTTCGGGCCGTTGACCGGCTTCATCACCGCGTGGAGCTATTGGGTGATGACCTGGGTGGGCAATGGCGCGATTGCGGTGGCGGTGGTCAGCAACCTCAGCCTAATCTTCCCGGCCATTTCCGCAACGCCGGGCCTGCCGGCCATGCTGGCGGTCGGCTGTGTCTGGCTGCTGACGCTGGTGAACATCGCCGGGGTGCGCGCCGCGGGCCGGGTGCAGGAAGTGACCACCGTGCTAAAACTGCTGCCGCTGCTGGCCCTGATCGGGCTGGCGGTGTGGTTGTTCATCAGCGGTGCGCCCCATGCCCCCGATCCGGGCGTGGCGATTGCCCCCGGCGCGATCGCCGCCGCCGCAGGCCTGACGTTCTGGGGCTTTCTGGGCGTTGAATCCGGCACCGTTCCGGCTGACAAAGTTGAAAACCCGGGACGCAACGTGCCGCGCGCCACGTTGTACGGCGTGATGCTGACCGGGCTGGTCTACCTTGGCATATCGCTGGCGTTCGCGCTGTATATGCCGATGGCGCAAGCGGCCGGATCGCCCGCCCCGGTGGCCTATTTCCTGGGGGGCCACTTCGGCGCCGGGGTTGGCGAAGTGGTGGCGCTGTTCGCCGCGATCAGCGCGTTCGGGGCGCTGAACGGCTGGATCCTGGTGCAGGGCGAAATGCCGTGGGCGATGGCGCGCGGCGGCGTGTTCCCGCGCTGGTTCGCGGCCGAAAGCGCCGGCGGAACGCCTGTGCGCGGCCATCTGCTGTCCAGCACGCTGGTTTCGATCATGACGCTGACCAACTACCAGAAAGGGATGGCCGATCTGTTCGGGTTCATCGCTTCGGTCAGCCTGGCCGCCGGCCTGCTGGCCTATCTGATGAGCGCGCTGGCCGCGCTGCGGCTGCTGCCCGGCCAGCGCCGGGTGATGGCCGCCGCCGTGGTGGCGGCAGCCTTCACCGTCTGGGCCGAATGGGGGCTGGGACCGCAGGCGATCAGCTATGGCGCACTGCTGGTCGCAGCGGGCCTGCCGTTCTACTGGGCCGTTACGAGCGCAAAAGCTTCCGGATAAAGGGCCGGTCGGCCAGGATCGCGTGCGCGGCGTTGTGGCCCGGCGCGCCGGTCACGCCGCCGCCCGGATGGGTGCCGGCCCCGCACATGTACAGCCCCTTGATCGGCCCGCGATAATCGCCATGCCCCAGCACCGGGCGCGCCGCCCACAGCTGATCGAGGCCCATCGTGCCGTGCATGATATCGCCGCCGATCAGGCCGAACTTGCGCTCAAGGTCCAGCGGCGAATGGATCTGGCGCGCGATGACGCTGGCCTTGAAATTGGGCGCATGGTCATTGACGGTATCGATAATCAGATCGGCCACGGTTTCGCGGTTGGCATCCCAATCGACATTGGGATCGAACTGCTGGCAGAACAGGCTGGCGACGTGCTGCCCCGGCGGGGCAAGGGTATCGTCAACCGTGCTGGGAATGGTGATTTCAACGATCGGCTGCTTAGACCAGCCGTGCTGCTGGGCATCGGTGAAGGCCCGATCCATGTAATCCATGCCCGGCGCAATGATGATCCCGGCGGTGTGGTGTTCCGCCTGCGCCTTGCCCGGCAGCACTGTAAAATCAGGCAGTTCTGACAGCGCCACATTCATCCGGAACGTGCCCGAACAGGTCTTGTAGCCCTTGATCCGGCGCTTGAAATCGGCGTCGAGATCGCTCTGATCGACCAACTGGCGATAGAGCAGCGCCGGCCCGGCATTGGACGCGACCACGCTGGCGGCAATTTCTTCGCCGCTTTCCAGCCGCACCCCAGCCACCTTGCCGCCATCGACCAGCACCGCCGCAACCGGGGCTTCAAGGCTGATCTCAACCCCGGCATCCTCGCACGCGCGGGCCATCGCCTGCGTGATCGCGCCCATGCCGCCAATCGCGTGGCCCCACGCCCCCAGCTTGCCGTTCACTTCACCGAACACGTGGTGCAGCAGCACATAGGCCGAACCCGGCGTGGACACCCCGGCAAAGTTTCCGACCACGGCATCGAACGCAAAGGCGGTCTTGACCCGGTCATCCTCGAACCAGCCGTTCAGGAAATCGCGGGCCGATTTGGTGAAAATATCCAGCAGATCGCGCTGCACCGAAAGGTCCATCTGCGCCATCGGCCAACCCTGCTTCGCCGCGGCGATCAGCGAGGTCAGCCCGCCACCGACATTCGGCGGAATCTGCAGCGCCAGATCGCGCAGCACCCCCGCCACCCGTTCGAGCGCGGCATCATAGTGCGGATAGGCGGCGGCATCGGCCTTCGAAAAACGGGCAAATTCAGCCTCGGTCCGGCCCGGCCCACCGCCCAGCTTGAGGTAATCATCCGCGAAGGGGAAGAAGTTCGAAACCTGGCGTTCAACCACGCGGTAGCCGTAATCGTGCAGCTTCATGTCCGCGATCACTTGCGGGCGCAGCAGGCTGACGGTGTAGCTGGCGGTCGAATTGCGAAAGCCGGGGGCAAATTCCTCGGTCACGGCGGCGCCGCCCACCACGTGGCGGCGTTCCAGCACCCGCACCCGCATCCCGGCCTTGGCCAGATAGAAAGCACAAGTCAGGCCATTGTGGCCCCCGCCGATGATCAGTGCGTCATAAGTCTTGGTCATGTTCGAATTCTCTCCGTCTCGTCTCCCCGGGCTTGCTCCGGGGGCCGGCTTCGGTGCGATCGTTCCAAACCGAAGCTGGATCCCGGGTCAGGCCCGGGATGACGTGTATGTGTGTGCGTATGGCGTTACTTGCGGCTCCAGCCCGGCGCGGGCCGGAATGGCTGGCGAGCCTCGGGTATGATCGCGCGGATCTTGCGCGCGAAACTGCGCAGGCACGTTTCGCTGGCCGCGATCGGACCATTGCCATACGTCTTGCTGGCCATGCCCTGCTGCACGCGTTCGATCAGCCAGGTATCCTCGGAATTGACCACCCGGTTGATCCGCCAGTTGGCATAGCGCGCCAGCTTCATTTCCCGATGCTGATCAGCCGGGGTGAAAGCATCAGGCAGGCAATAGGCCACTTCGCGCAGCAGGCACTCGGTTGGGCTGATCGGCAGCCACTGCATGAAATCGATCTGGTCGGCATAGATATCGAACGCCATGTTCGGCCAGAGCTTGTAATAGAGCCAGCGTTTGTGCGCGGCTTCGGGCAGATGCGCCGGTTTGGGCAGATGCTTGCGATAGAACTTTTCCCAGAAGTTCTGGCGATCATCCGCCACCACATCGCCATGCAACCGATCGGCCCAGCCGAACGGTTCGATCCGATAGGATTTGCCGAGCAACCGGGTCAGGCCATCATGGCTGACGGGAATGTGCAAGTTGTCGGAATAGTTATCGCCTACGTTCTTCCAGTTCACGCCGCGCGGGCGCAGGCGTACTTCGTCCATGCGCTGCATGTCCTTGAAGCGATACAGCGAAACTTCGTCCTCAAACGGAGCCATCATGTCGGCCACGCTGGGGAAGCCGCCATCTTCCAGCCGCACGAACACGAAGCCGTGCCAGATTTCATGCTCCACCGGGACCAGCCCGTTATCTTCCAGCTTAAGCGAGGGGTATTCCGATTTCATCGGCACCCCGGTCAGCCGCCCGTCGGTTTCGTAAACCCACGCGTGATAAGGGCAGACCAGCTTTTTGGTGCAACCCGAAGGCCCTTCGACCAGCCGCATTGCGCGGTGGCGGCACACATTGGTGAAGGCCCGCACCTGGCCATCATCGCCGCGGATCACCACCACGCTTTCGCCCAGGTAATCGATCGTTCGATATTCGCCGGGCTGCGCGATCTCGTTCACGTGGCAGACGATCTGCCAACTGGGGCGAAAGATCCGCGCCATTTCCAGATCGAAGAATTCCTGATCGTTATAGATCCAGCCCGGCAAGCTGAAATCCGCATCAGGATCGCTGTCGGCGCCTGCGATTTGGGCAAAGGCGTGGTCGAGTTTGGTCATGTCCCGGCGAATCCTGCAAAGCTTGTTGGACAGTTGTACAACAAGTGCTAGGATCGGGCAAGTGACCGGCAAACCCGCCTTCAAACGCGCCGAACCCGATGCGCGCCGCCTCAGCCTGATCGAGGCCTGCGCCGCCGTGCTGGCTCGCGATGGCGTGGCCGGGGCCAGCGTGCGTGCGATTGCGCTGGAAGCCGGCGTTTCAGCCGGGCTGGTCGGGCATTACTTTGCCGGGATCGATGCGCTCGTGGCGGCGACATATGCCCATGTGGAAACCCGGGTCAGCGAAGCGCTTGACGCGGCGGTTGCCGCCGCCGGGCCAGCGCCACGCGCGCGGCTGGATGCATTCGTAACCGCCAGCTTTGCCCCGCCGCTGGCCAGCGGCGAACTGTTGGCCACGTGGATCGCATTCTGGAGCCTGGTGCGTTCGCGCGCCGACATCGCCCGCCAGCACGACGAACAATACGCCGCCTTCCGGGCGCGGCTGGAAAGCCTGCTGGATGAATGCGGGCTGCCTGCCGCCAGCCAGCGCCACGCCGCGATCACGATCACCGCGCTGGTCGATGGGCTATGGCTGGAACTGTGCCTTTCGCCGCAAGCATTCAGCGCCGCCGAAGCGGGCGAAATCGCCCGCACCGCGCTGGACGCCTTGCTTGGACAGCCGGCGCCTTAACTTTGCCGGCGCCCTACTTGGACAGCTGGGTCAGCAGCGTTAGGTAGTAAGTGATCCCCGGCGCGATGTTCGACAGGCGGACGCGTTCGTTCAGCCCGTGGCTGAAATCTTCCGAATCCTTGCTGAAGGTAGGGCTGGCGCCATAGCTGGCCACGCCAACGTGGCGATACCACATCGAATCCGACGCGCCCGACGATTGCGACGGGAACACCGGAACCTTGGGATAGGCCGTGCCCATCGCCTTGGTCACCGCACCGATGAAATCGGGCCGCAGCGGTGATGCCGGGGTGGCCACCGAACCTTCGGTGACATCGGAAAACTGCACTTGCGGCACGTTCGCCACCGCGGCCAGTTCGGCCATAATGTCCGCCGGCTTGTGGCCAGGGAAGATGCGGCAATTGATGTTGGCGGTGGCACGCTGGGGCAGCGCGTTCAGCGCGTGCCCGCCGCCCACCATCGTCGGCACGCAAGTGGTGCCGATCTTGCCAACATAGGCCGGGTTGGCGCGCAGCACCGCGATCGCGGCTGCATCGGCCGGGTTGGCGGCAAAGGCGCGCATCGCGGCGGCCAGCTTGGCATCGGGTTCGAACTGCGCGGCCTTTTCGAAATAGGCCTTGGTCAGCGGGCTGACCTCGGGCGTGAAGTGATAGGCGCCGATCCGTTCCAGCGCGGTCGCCAGTTGGGCAATCGCGTTTTCCGGACGCGGGGCAGAGCTGTGCCCGCCGGCGTTGGTCACTTCCAGCTGGAAGTCCGAATAGGTCTTTTCCGCGCCCTGCCAGGTCCAGTACAGCGGCTTGGCATTGGCTTCGTCATACGTGCCGCCGCCGCCATCGATGTTGATCACCAGTTCGGCGTTTTTCAAACGTTCGGCAATGATCGCGCCGGTTTCCATGGTGGTTTCCTCATCACCCGAAAACTGGATGATGATGGTGCGCTTGGGATGATAGCCGCTGCGGCGCAGTTCGATCAGCGCCGACGTGGCCAGCGCGGCATCAAACTTCATGTCGCTGGCGCCGCGGCCATAAAGAATGCCGTTTTCGACCACCGGGGTGAAGGGATCGCGGGTCCAGTCCGCCGGCTTGGCCTCTACCACGTCCATATGCCCCGAAATCACCAGCGGCTTAAGGCTGGCATCGCTGCCGGGCCACGTGGCGATCATGTAGGCGGTTTGCTTGAACGGCACGATTTCGATCTGGCGGTCCTGCCACCCGGCCTTGACCAGCGCAGCCTTGACCACGCCCAGCGCCTTGTCGGTTTCGTTACCCGGCCCGTTGACCGAACGCAGCGCGATCAGTTGCTTCGCCAGATCCAGCGTCTGCGCTTCGGCGGCGGGGTGGGGCTTGGCCGGCTTGGCAGCAAGCGGTTGGGCAGCAAGCGGTTGGGCGGCAATCACGCCAACAAGAACTGAAGCGGCGGCAAGGTGGGTAAAGCGCATGGGCGAATCTCCTGTTGCCGGTGGCCTAGCCAAGCCGCGCGGCAAAGTTGAGAGGCAATCTACCAACTGCACACGGTTTGTTGCCCAAGCGGGGCCAGCCGCACGCAGACGTATTCACCCCGCCTCGCGCAGCAAACGGCACCGCACGCGTTTGAATTGGTTTGCGCTGCACTGGCGCGCACGGCGGGCTACTGTTATTTCAACTCCCGTACGCAGGACGCGATCTTGCGATCAAAATCCGGGTGATCCGGAGCGATTGGGGACAGGGAATGAGTTTCACGGCCAATAGCCTGCTGCTGTTCGGGGCCACCGGCGATCTGGCGCAGCGGATGCTGCTGCCCTCGCTCTGCGCGCTCCACGCCGATGGGCTGATCCCCGATGACCTGGCGATCATCGGCACCGCCCGCCACGAATTCGATGATGCGGCCTATCGCAACTTCGCGCGCGAGGCGCTGGAAAAATTCCTCCCCGCCGAACGCCGCGGGTCGATGGGCACGTTTCTCAACCGGCTGCGCTATCAATCACTCGATGCCAACGACACCGCCGGTTATGGCGCTCTGGCCGAAAAGGTCGGGCCGACTGACAAGGGCCTGGCCATTTTCCTGTCCACCGCCCCCAGCCTGTTCGAATCCACGATCACCGGACTTGCCGCTGCCGGGCTGACCGGTGAAACGGTGCGCATTGGGCTGGAAAAGCCACTGGGCACCTGCCTGGCCACCAGCCGCGAGATCAACGATGCCGTGGCCCGCGCCTTTCCCGAGGATCGCACCTTCCGGATCGATCACTATCTGGGCAAGGAAACGGTCCAGAACCTGCTGGCACTGCGGTTTGCGAACATCCTGTTCGAACCGCTGTGGAACGCCGCGCATATCGATCATGTGCAGATCACGGTTTCGGAAACGGTCGGGCTGGAAGGCCGCGTGGGCTTTTACGATGGGGCCGGAGCGCTGCGCGACATGGTGCAGAACCATATGCTCCAGCTGCTCGCGCTGGTCGCGATGGAACCGCCCGCCAATTACGATGCCACCGCGATCCGCGATGAAAAGGTCAAAGTGCTGCGCGCCCTGCGCCTGATCGATCCGGGCGAGACTGTAACCGGCCAGTATCGCGCCGGGGCGATCGATGGCCAGCCGGTGCCCGGCTATGACGAGGAACTGGGCAAGGCGTCGGAAACCGAAACGTTCGTGGCGATCAAGGCGCATCTGGACAACTGGCGCTGGAAAGGCGTGCCGTTCTATTTGCGCACCGGCAAACGCCTGCCCCAGCGCAAGACCGAAATCGTGGTGCAGTTCCGCCACGTGCCGCATTCGATCTTTGCCGGGCCCAATCGCAATGGCCCCAATCGCAGTGGAAGCGGCGCCCGTTCGGTGCCCAACCGGCTGGTGATCGGGATTCAGCCCGAAGAAAACATCACCCTGTCGCTGATGGCCAAGGTTCCGGGGCTGGACCGCGATGGCATCCGCCTGCGCGAAGTGCCGCTGGATATTGCCATGGCCGATGCCTTTGCCGGGCCGATGAAGCGGATCGCCTATGAACGCCTGTTGCTGGACCTGATCGAGGGCGACCAAACCCTGTTCGTGCGCCGCGATGAAGTGGAAGCGCAGTGGGAATGGGTCGATGCGATCCGCGCCAGCTGGGCCGATCACGGCGTTACCCCCAAAACCTATACCGCCGGCAGCTGGGGCCCCTCTGCCGCAATCGCGCTGACCGAGCGCGACGGAGTGCATTGGCATGAGTAAGCTTCACCCGGTCATCGAACGCGTTACCGCCCGCATCATCGACAAGTCGAAAGACAGCCGCCGCCGCTATCTGGAGCTGATGGATGCCGAGGCGGAAAAGTTTCCGGGGCGCGCGGCGCTGTCATGCTCGAACCTGGCGCACGGCTTTGCCGCCGCGCTGGAAGACAAGGGCGCGATCAAATCGGGCCGGGGGCCGAACCTGGCGCTGGTTACCGCGTATAACGACATGCTTTCGGCCCACCAGCCGTATGCCCGCTATCCCGAAGCAATGAAGCTCTATGCCCGCGAAGTGGGCGCCACCGCGCAAGTGGCCGGCGGCGTGCCCGCCATGTGCGACGGCGTGACACAAGGGCAAGACGGGATGGAGCTATCGCTATTTAGCCGCGATGTGATCGCCCTGTCGGCCGGCATCGCGATGAGCCACGCGATGTTCGATGGCATGGCGCTGTTGGGCATCTGCGACAAGATCGTGCCGGGGCTGGTGATCGGCGCGCTGCGCTTTGGCCACTTGCCCGCGATTTTCGTGCCGTCCGGGCCAATGCCTTCGGGGCTGGCCAACCGCGAAAAGCAAAAGGTCCGCCAGCTTTACGCCGAAGGCAAGGCCACCCGTGCAGACCTGCTGGAAAGCGAAAGCGCCAGCTATCATTCGCCCGGCACCTGCACGTTCTATGGCACCGCCAATTCGAACCAGATGATGATGGAGCTGATGGGCCTGCACGTGCCCGGCGCTTCGTTCGTTCCGCCCAACACCCCGCTGCGCAGCCAGCTGACGCGCCAGGCCGTCCACCGTCTGGCCGCCATCGGCCGCGACAGTGCGGACTATCGCCCGATGGGCCGGGTGGTCGATGAAAAAGCGATCGTGAATGCCTGCGTCGGCCTGCTTTCGACCGGGGGTTCCACCAACCACGCGATCCACCTGCCCGCCATGGCCCGCGCCGCCGGGATCAAGCTGGACTGGCAGGATCTGGACGAACTGTCGGCCGTGGTGCCGCTGCTGGCGCGGGTCTATCCCAATGGCGCGGGCGATGTGAACCACTTCCACGCCGCGGGCGGGATCGGCTTCGTGGTGCGCGAACTGCTCGATGCGGGGCTGGCCCATGAAGACGTGCTGACAATCGCCGAAGGCGGGATGCGCGCTTATGCGCAGGAACCGTTCCTCGATGGCGAGCAGCTGGGCTTCCGCCCGGCCCCGGCCACCAGCGGCGATGCCGAAATGCTGCGCCCGGTGGGCGAAGCCTTCATGCCCGATGGCGGGATGCGGCTGGTGCAGGGCAACCTGGGCCGCGGCACTTTCAAGACCAGCGCGGTCGATCCTGCGCGCTGGACGATCGAGGCGCCGGCCCGTGTGTTTCATAGCCAGGAAGCCGTGCAAACCGCCTTCAAGGCCGGCGAGCTGGACCGTGATGTGATCGTGGTCGTGCGCTTTCAGGGTCCGCGCGCCAATGGCATGCCCGAACTGCACAAGCTGACCCCGCCGCTGGGCGTGCTGCAGGATAAAGGCTTCAAGGTAGCACTGGTTACCGATGGGCGGATGTCGGGTGCATCGGGCAAAGTGCCCGCCGCGATCCACGTCACGCCCGAAGCGCTGGGCAATGGCCCGCTGGCCTTGGTGCAAGATGGCGATGTGATCCGCCTGTGCGGCCACGATGGCACGCTGGAAGTTCTGGCCGACCTGTCTGCCCGCACCCCCGCTGCGCCAGCCGCGCGCGTGCCGATCGCCGGGGGAATGGGCCGCGAACTGTTTGCCATGCTGCGCAACCATGCCGATGGCGCCGAACAGGGCGGATCGGCCATGCTGGCAGAGGCCGGCCTGTGAGCACGCGGATCGTCACGGTTGATATTGGCGGCACCCATGCCCGCTTTGCAATCGCGACGATCGGCGCGGATGGCGGCATCACGCTGGGCGAACCGGCCACGCTCCACACCCGCGATCACGCCAGCTTCCAGACCGCGTGGGAAGATTTTGCCCAGCAGCAAGGCGGATCGCTGCCGGCAGCCGTGGCGATCGCCGCGGCCGGGCCGGTCGGCGGGGAATTGATCCGCTTTACCAACAACCCGTGGATCATCCGCCCCGCCCTGATCCCGGAAAAGCTGGGGGTGGAGCGTTTTACCTTGGTGAACGATTTCGGCGCGGTGGGCCATGCCGTGGCCTGCGCCGGCGACGAGCATTTCATCCATCTGGCCGGGCCGGATGAACCCTTGCCGGCCAGCGGGACGCTGTCCATCGTCGGCCCCGGCACCGGGCTTGGCGTGGCGCACGTGTGGCGCGATGGCGCATCCGCTTACCGGGTTCAGGCCACCGAAGGCGGCCACATCGATTTCGCCCCGCTCGACAGTATCGAAGACGCGATCCTGGCCCGGCTGCGCCAGCGCTATCGCCGCGTATCGGTGGAACGCGTGGTATCCGGCCCCGGCATCGTCGATATTTACGAGGCGCTGGCCGGGATGGAAGGCCGCGCAATCCAGGCGATGGACGATCGCACGCTGTGGCAGTTGGGTACCTCTGGCGAGGACAGCCTGGCCGCCGCCGCGGTTGACCGGTTCTGCCTGTCGCTGGGCGCCATCGCTGGCGATATCGCACTGGCGCAGGGGGCAGCGGGCGTGGTCATTGCCGGCGGGCTTGGCCTGCGCATCCGCGACACCCTGCTCAAATCCGGCTTTGCCAGCCGCTTCACTGCCAAGGGCCGCTTCGAAGGCCTGATGGCGGCGATGCCGGTCAAACTCATCACCCATCCCCAGCCCGGCCTGTTCGGGGCCGCCGCAGCTTTTGCCAAGGAGCATCTTTCGTGAGTGCAATCGAAACCATCATGCGCACTGCCCCGGTGATCCCGGTGCTGGTGATCGACAATGTGGCCGATGCCGCGCCGATCGCCGCAGCCCTGGTCAAGGGCGGGCTGACCGTGCTGGAAGTGACCTTGCGCACGGCGACCGCGCTCGAAGTGATCCGCGAGATGAAGCAAGTCCCCGGCGCCATCGTCGGGGCGGGCACCGTGCTGAACGAATTCGCGCTGGAAGATGCGCTGCAAGCCGGCAGCGAATTCATCGTTTCGCCCGGCCTGACCGATAGCCTGGCCAAAGCCGCGATCGCGGCGAACGTGCCGTTCCTGCCCGGCATCGCCACTTCATCAGACATCATGCGCGGGTTGGACCTGGGGCTGGACCGGTTCAAGTTCTTCCCGGCCGAAGCCAACGGCGGCATCCCCGCGCTCAAGGCAATTTCGGGGCCGTTCGCATCGGTTCGGTTCTGCCCCACCGGCGGGATCACCGCCGCCACCGCGCCCGCTTGGCTGGCGCTGGAAGGCGTGCTGTGCTGCGGTGGCAGCTGGATCGTGCCGCGCGGCGTTCCCGGCCAAGGCCCAGACCTTGCCGCCATCGAAACCGCCGCCCGCGCGGCCGCCCAGCTGAGCCAATGACCTTATCCGCCCGGCTCGACGCGCGGTTGCAGGAACTGCACGCCCGCACGGCTGAAACCCCGCTGTTCAACCCGGTGTTCCAGCTGGGGCTGGAATTGTCGCGGCAGCTGGAAAACGGCGAACTGGCGCTGGGCGATCTGGCCGAACTGGTAGCCGAACTGGAATGCGAAGGGCTGCAGGCCCGCGCCAGCCGGCTGGGCCGGCTGGTCGCCCCGCTCGATCCGGCCGCCAATGACGCGCGGCTGGCGCAGCTGGCGCCGGCGGCTGAATTTGATGCCTTTGCAGCCAAGTGGCGCCGCCCGCTGGTCCATGTGGTATTCACCGCCCACCCCACGTTCCTGCTGACCCAGCGCCAATCGCAGGCAGTCGCCAGCGCGGCGTCCTCGGGCGAAATTGGCGCACAAACGGTGTGCCTTGCCCCGCACGATCGCGATGCGATCACCCTTGATAGCGAACACGCCGCCGTGATGGCGGCGCTAACCCGCGCGCAAGCCGCGCGCGACCGGATCAATCGCACCCTGTTCGCGCAGGCCCGCCAGCAATGGCCCGCCCAGTGGCGCGGCCTGGCCCCGCTGCCGCTGCGCTTTGCCAGCTGGGTTGGCTATGACATGGACGGGCGCACCGACATTTCGTGGGCCACATCGCTGCGTTATCGCCTGTCGGAAAAGGCGGCGCGGCTGGCTGCTTATGCAGTCCAACTGGCCGCCGCCGCCCCCGAACTGGCCGCCCGGCTGGACCGCGCCGGGGCTTACGCCGCCGGCATGGCGCAGCGCTTTGCCGCCGATCTTTCCGCCCCGGCCGACTTGTCCGCCGCCGCCAATGCGCTGACCGCCGATCATCCCGATAAACTGACCAGCCTGTCAGGCGTGATCGCCGAACTGGAAAGCGCCGCCGCCCACGCCGACGACGTGACCGCCGAAACGCTGCTGGTGGCCGCTGCCGCGATGCGCGCCGATGGGCTGGGCATGGGCTGGATCCACTTCCGGGTAAATTCATCGCAGCTGCAAAACGCGATCCGCCGCCGGATTGATCCCACCGGCAAGCTGGACCTCGCCAGTCAGGCCGCGCTGGTGCGGATGCGCGAATTGCTGGCCGAAGCGCGCCCGCTACGCTCAAACTTCGCGGCGCTGGCGATCGAGAATTCAACCGCTTTGCGCCAATTTCTGGCCATGGCGCAGATCCTTGGACACATCGACGGCGATGCGCCAATCCGGATGCTGGTGGCCGAATGCGAAGAGCCAACCACCGTGCTGGCCGCGCTCTATTTCGCACGGTTGTTCGGGATCGCCGACAAAGTCGATGTTTCGCCGCTGTTCGAAACCGAAAGCGCGCTGGAACACGGCGGCCGGTTCCTGGATGCGCTGCTGGCCGAAGAAGCCTATCGCGACTATGCCCGCATGCGCGGCCGGGTTTCGATCCAGACCGGGTTTTCCGACGCGGGCCGCTTCGTGGGGCAAATCCCCGCGGCGCTGGCCATCGAGCGGTTGCAGGGCCGCCTGTCCGAAGCCATGGCCGCCAACGGGCTGACCGATACCGCCGCGCTGGTGTTCAACACCCACGGCGAAAGTATGGGCCGCGGCGCGCATCCATCCTCGTTTGCCGACCGCGTGGAATGGCCGCTTTCGCCGTGGGCGCGGCGGCGCTTCGCCCGCGCGGGCATTGCGCTGGAACCCGAAGTCAGCTTTCAGGGCGGCGATGGCTATCTGTTTTTCGGCACCGACGAACTGGCGCTGGCCACGCTGACCCGGTTCGCCGAAAACGCCCCGGCCGCAAGCGATCCGGCCGCGCCAACCGATCCGTTCTATCGCCGCACCGACCTTAGCCTGGATTTCTATCGCGCGATCCGCCGGGTGCAGCAGGGCTATCTGGCCGGGCGCACCTATCCGCGCGCCGTAACTGCCTTCGGGCTGGGCCTGCTCAACGATACCGGCAGCCGCAAATCGCGCCGCCAGAGCGACCTTGCCGCCGACCGCGAGATGAGCCTGCGCCAGATCCGCGCGATCCCGCACAACGCGGTGCTTCAGCAACTGGGCTATCCGATCAACGTGATCGCCGGGTTCGGCACGGCGGCCGAAGGCAATTACGAAGCCATTGCCGCGCTGCTGCGCGAAAGCCCGCGCGGGCAGCAACTGGTGCGGCTGGTGCGCGCGGCCAATGCGCTGGCTTCGATCAAGACGGTGGCCGCGTTCGGCGAACTGTTCAATTCGGCCTACTGGTCAAGCCGCCCCTATCGCGGGGATGAAGATCACATCGCCGATGCCTGCCTGGCACTGGCCGAATACCTGACCACCGATGATCGCACCGGGGTGTTCCGCCGCTTGGCCTCGCGCCTCAGGGTCGATGCGCTGAAGCTGCACCGCCTGCTGGCGCTGATCCCGGATGAAGCGCCGCTGGCCAATCGCGAACATACCCGCCGCGCACTGGGGGTGTTGCAGGCCGTGCGCCTGGCGCTGTTCCAGTATATGTTCCTGCGCGCGGTATCGGTGCCCCCGTTCAGCCGCGCCAACGACATCGCCCGCGAAGACGTGCTGGAAATGGTCTTCACCCTGCGCGTTGACGAGGCGCTGGCGCAGCTGCGCCGGGCTTTCCCCACCAGCTTCCCCGGCATCGACGATTTCAGCGTGGCCCAGCCCAGCGATTATCCCGACGATGCGGCGATCGGTTACGAAGCGATCCACCGCGATTTCATCGACCCGATCGGCGAAGCCAACGCGCTGGCCCTGAAAATCACCACCGCGATTGCGAACATGTTCGGTGCGCACGGTTAAGAGTAGGTAGGCAGATCGGGCCGGCCCGCCGAAACCGGCCGGCCCGATCTGGATCGGATCAGCGCGGCGCCATGCGGATCGCACCATCCAACCGGATGCACTGGCCGTTGAAATAGGAATTGCGCGCCAGTTCCAGCGCCAGGCTGCCAAATTCCTCAGGCTTGCCCAGCCGCTTGGGGAACGGCACCGAAGCGGCCAGGCTTTCCAGCACTTGCGGCTTGGCCCCCAGCATCAGCGGGGTCGCGAAGATCCCGGGCATGATCGAATTGACGCGGATGCCCACATCGGACAGATCGCGCGCCATCGGCAGAACCAAGCCGTTCACCCCGGCTTTGGCCGAACCATAAATGATCTGCCCGATCTGGCCGTCTTGCGCGGCCACCGATGCGGTCAGCGTGATACAGCCGCGTTCGCCGTCTTCCAGCGGCTCAAGGCTCGCCATGCCTTCGGCCGAAAGCGAAGCGATGCGATAGCTGGCCACCAGAATGCCGTTCACGCCATAGATGTAATCTTCGGTCGACAAGCGCTTCAGCTTGCCGGCTTCCTTGTCGTAAGCCAGCGTCTTGCCCCGGCGCGATGTCATCGCGCAATGCACGGTGATGCGTTCCTGCCCATGGGCGGCGCGGGCTTTGGCAAAGCCGGCCACGACCGATTCCTCGCTGGTGATATCAACGTGGCAGAAGATCCCGCCGATTGCGCTGGCCACTTCCGCGCCCTTTTCGTCGTTGACATCGAAGATGGCCACTTTGACGCCGGCCCCGGCCAAGGCTTCGGCCGTGGCCTTGCCCAATCCTGATGCGCCGCCGGTGACGACCGCCGCGGTGGTGGAATCGAACTTCATCGCGCTCTCCGTGCAATTTAATCGCACGCTTAATATCGCACCGTCACCCGTGGGCAAGCGCAATCCTGCAAGATTGATCGCCGCGCCGCGCTAGGCCCGGCGGCGGGGCGCTTTGGTAAAGCTCCAGCCATCGGGCATGGCCCGCGCCACCAGTCCGCCGATCGATGCCGGCTGGCGCGCCAGCAAGGTTTCGAACAAGCGGGCAACGGCCGCGCCGCGCGGGGCCTGTCCATCCAGCTCGGTCACGATCCGCGCCAGCACGCGCAAGGCCACCGCGCGCGGCGCCTGCGGACGATAGGTCAGCCCCATCGGCCCCTGTTCCACCTGCTCGGCCCATTCACGGCGCGCCGCCCAATCCAGCGCGGCATCGGCATCGCCCAAGTGCGCGGCGCTGTGCGCGATTGCCGGCACATCCAGCCAATCGGCCCCGCGCAGCGCCTTGCGCAGCCGCGCCCGATCGAACCGGTCATTGGCATTCGAAGGATCTTCAACCGCACGCCAGCCAGCTTCGGCAACGATCGCGCCCAATTCCGCCCGGCGCCAACCCAGCAGCGGGCGCAGCAACGGCAGGCGTGTACCGGGCACCACCCCGCGCGCGCGCACCCCCGCCAGCCCGGCCACCCCGCTGGCCCGGTTCAGCCGCAGCAACAGCGTTTCAGCCTGATCATCGGCGTGGTGCGCACTGGCCAGCGCCGCCAGATCGGCGGCGGCCATCCATTCGGCCAGCGCGGCATAGCGCACGGTGCGGGCTTCGGATTGCAGGTTACCCGGCTCAACCGTTACGGCCAACGTTTCGTGCGGAACGCCCAGCCCGGCGCAGATGCCGGCCACCATGGCCGCTTCATCAGCGCTTTCGGGCCGCAAGCCATGATCGACGGTGGCCGCCGCGATCCGTCCGGGCAGGGCTTGGCTGGCTAGCCGCAGCAGCGCCAAACTGTCGGGGCCGCCCGAAACGGCCAGCGCCAATTGCCCATCGCCCGGCCAGACTGCGGCCAGGTCGCGGGAAAAACGCGCAATCAGTTCGGGCGAAAGCGGCCTATCAATTGCACTTCACCCCGGTACGAAGCTTGTCGTACTGGCCCTTGAGCCGGCCCGCGGCATCGGCGGCGTAATCATCCGCAAACTGGCCCAGCGCCACGCACGCGCGGCTGCTGTCCTTCATCTGGCGCATGGCTTCTGCCAGCATCAGCAGGCTATCGGCCGCCCGGTCGCCCTGTTTGTCGGCCTGATAGTTCTGCAGGAACCAGCTGGCGGCTTCGCGCGGATTGCCTTCATCCAGATAGGCGCGCCCCAGCAAGTTGCGGGCATAGCTGCCCCGCTTGTGCTTGGGGTACTTTTGCAGGAACAACTTCAGCTGCTGCTGCGCTTCGGGGAAAAACTTGGCTTCCCACAGACGGTAGCCATAGGAATAGGCATCGTCGCCGGCATCCGCGCTTTGCGGCTTTTCGATCTTCTGCACCGCCGCGATGCGCTGGGCCGAAGGCGCGGCAGAAAGCGGGGCCGCAGGCTTGGCCGCGACCGGTTTGGCCGGGGCGGCAACCGCCGCAGCCACAGGCTTGGGCGCAGCCGGAACCAAGGCAGTCGTGGCAGCCGGTGTCACCGCCGGGGCGGGATCATCCGTCGGCGCCGGATTGGCGGAGGGAGCAGCTGGCGGCGCCGGTTCAAGCGCGGTTACCCGTGCTTCAAGCCGGGCCAGCTTGTTCGCGCTTTCCTCTTGCTGGGCGGTCAGCCGCTGGACTTGCGCTTCCAGCGAATCCATCCGGGTAAGAATATCGCTGACGGCCGTGGTGGCGGGCGTACCAGTTGGCGCCGCGGCCGGCGCGCCGGGTTCAACCTGCGGCTGGAAATACTTGCCGTCACTGCCCGGGAACACTTTGCGCTGCAGCGCCGAAACCTCGCTCTCAAGCTTGCGCAGGCGCGTATCGACCACCCGTTCCACCGGCGCGGTCTGCGCCAGCGCGGGCGAGGCCACGGCCAATGCCAGAGAGATAAGGTTCGGGCGCTTGGCCCAGGAAAGTCGTGTGATCATACTATGTCCGCTTGCTTGTCCTGACCCCGGACGCTGTGTCCGCCGCATCCCGAACGCGAGATGAACCGGACAAGCGCTGGCTTAGGCGCTTGCTTAAACGTGTGAGCCCGGCGCTGTCGAGGCGCCGATCGGGCTTTTTCGCAACCTAGGTGGCGGCCGGGGCCGGGGCCGCGTCTGCAGGTTTGGTGGCTGGCGCTAGCGAAGGCGCGGATTGGGGTGCCGTCACCCGCACGCCCTGCACCGGCGCGCGCACCGGACGCCGTGCCGGCTGAGATGCTGGCGGAGAGGCCGGAACGGCAACAGCCGGCACCGGATTGCCCCGGGCCAGCAGTGCCGCGGCCGTTACCGGCACGTCTTTCAGCACGGTCTGCCGGTCGGCCAGCTTGGGCACGGGTTGTCCGCCAATCGTGATCGCCAGCGCATCCGGGCGGGCGGTTGCCAGCATCACGCCGGCCGCCGTTTCAGGAATGGCATAGCTTTCGCCCAGCGCCAGTTCCTTTTGCAGCAACTGGGTGCCGGCGCCGTCATAGAACTTGACCCACACGCCGCTCTGCTCCGCCGTGAAAATCACCGGCCCGCCGGTTGGCACCGCCGCCGGTGCGGGCACAGCCACAGGCGCGGGGGTGGCCGCCACCGGCCGTTCGGCGGGAAGGATCGAAGGCAATTCGCCGCCCGGCGCAAAATAGCCGCGCCACAATGCAAAGCAGGCCACGATAACCCCCAAGGCGCCAAACGCGGCCAGCCACGCAAACCGCGATCCCGGCACCCGCGCCGGATCGCCCGGTTCGAAGGCGGGCTGCATGCGCGAGCCCAGCGCCGGATCCTGCCCGGCCAATTCGGCCCGCACTTCTGCAGCGATCAGCTGGTCATCCAGCCCCAGCGCTTTGGCGTACGAACGCGTGAAGCCCACCGCATAAGCGCGGGCTGGCAGGGCGGCAAAGTCGCCCGCCTCGATTGCGGCAAGGTGGCGTTCCGGGATGCGGGTGCGCGCAGCCAGATCAGCGCGGCTCAGCCCCGCGGCCTGCCGCAGGCGGCCCAGCTTTTGCCCAACATTTTCAAAGGGAAGTTCCGCTTCTTCAACTTCATCTTGTGGCATTACAACCCGGTCCCTGCGCTGTATTTGGCAAGCTTATCCGCCAACATCGCCGATAACTGGTGGAAGTCAACGGCGCGGTAGCGCCACAAGCCCATTGCGGGACAAACTGCGCGCAAAACGTGACAGGCAGGAGATACCGGCAACGAGCCCGGCAATTAGCCCCACTCCGGCCAGCCTAATCGCAATCGATGCCGCGATCCTGCGCCCAGGCGGTCAGCGCCGCGCGCAGGCTGGGCGGCGGCGATGACAACCAGGCGTTCATCGCCTCGCCGATCTCGTTCAGATCGACCTTGCGCACCAGTTCCTTGATCGGCCCAACCGCAGCCGGGGTGATCGACAGGCGGCGCAGGCCGATGCCCAGCAGCGCCAGGGCTTCAAGGCGGCGCCCGCCCATTTCACCGCAGACTGTA
>JBJOPJ010000019.1:0-25842 GCA_046050825.1 Pseudomonadota bacterium | reverse complement strand
CAGGGCCGCTATAACCTTGCCGATATCGGGACCACCGCCAAGCCAGACGGCGCGGGCTATGTGCTGAACGGCCACAAGGCCGTGGTTTATGCCGCGCCGTGGGCCACCCACCTGCTGGTTACCGCCCGCACCGGGGGCAGCCGCCGCGAACGCGCCGGGGTGGAAATGTTCCTCATCGAAGCCAATCTTCCGGGCATTTCGCGCCGCGATTACCCCACGGTCGATGGCTTCCGCGCCAGCGAAGTCTATTTCGAAAACGTCGCGGTGCCGGGCGAAGCCCTGCTTTCGGGCGGGATCGATCTGGTCGAACGCGTGGTCGATGAAGCCAGCATGGCGATCTGCGCCGAAGCCACCGGGATTTCGCGCGTGATGCTGAACCAGACGGTGGAATACACCAAGCAGCGTAAGCAGTTCGGCCAGCCGATCAGCAAGTTCCAGGCATTGCAGCACCGCATGGCGGATATGCTGGTCGAAAGCGAACAGATCGCCTCGATGACGCTGATGGGCACGCTCAAGCTCGATGCCCCGGCCGCTGCCCGCAAGGCCGCGGTCAGCATGGCCAAGGCCAAAGTCGCCCGCTCGATCAAGGCCGTCGGCCAAAGCGCGATCCAGACCCACGGCGGCATCGGCATCACCATGGAACTGGGCATCGGCCACTATTTCAAGCGCAGCACCATGATCGAAGGCCAGTTCGGCAGCGCCGACTACCACCTCGAACGCTACGAAGCGCTGACTTTGCCGGCGTAAGCTGCAAGTCCGCTCATGCTCTGACCAGCCCGGCACGGCCCCTGCGGCCTGCCGGGCTTTTCATTTGCGGGCCATACGCCCCGCGCCATTGCGCCGCCGCGCATCGCCCGCCATATGTCGCGCATGGCCGAACTCGTTATCCGCAGGGGACTGGAAGAACCCGATACGTCTGGCCATTTCGTGCCGCACAAGCCCGCGCGCCCGGAAAAGAGCGAAGCGGGCAAGGCTTTTCGGATCGTTTCGGAATACCAGCCCGCCGGCGATCAGCCCACCGCGATCGTCGATCTGGTGGGCGGCATCGGCGCCGATGATCGCACGCAAGTGCTGCTGGGCGTAACCGGCAGCGGCAAGACCTTCACGATGGCGCAAGTGATCGAGGCGACCCAGCGCCCCGCCCTGATCCTGGCCCCGAACAAGATTCTGGCCGCACAGCTCTATGGCGAAATGAAAAGCTTCTTCCCCGACAACGCGGTGGAATATTTCGTTTCGTACTACGATTACTACCAGCCCGAAGCCTATGTGCCCCGGTCCGATACCTATATCGAGAAGGAAAGCTCGGTGAACGAGGCGATCGACCGGATGCGCCATTCGGCCACCCGATCCTTGCTGGAGCGTGACGACGTGATCATCGTCGCTTCGGTGTCGTGCCTTTACGGGATCGGCTCGGTCGAAACCTATTCGGCGATGATTTTTGACATCAAGGCCAGCGAAACGGTGGATCAGCGCGAACTGATCCGCAAACTGGTGGCGCTGCAATACAAGCGCAACGATGCCGCGTTCAGCCGCGGCACGTTCCGCGTGCGCGGCGATAACCTTGAAATCTTCCCCAGCCACTATGAGGACATGGCGTGGCGGATCAGCTTTTTCGGCGACGAGATCGAACAGATCGTCGAATTCGATCCGCTGACCGGCAAGCCCGGCGCCAAGCTGACTTCGGTCAGGGTCTATGCCAATTCGCACTATGTTACGCCGGGGCCAACGATGAAGCAGGCCGCCGAAGCGATCCGCTTCGAACTGGCCGAACGGCTCAAGGAATTGCAGGCCGAAGGCAAGCTGCTGGAAGCCCAGCGGCTGGAACAGCGCACCAATTTCGATCTTGAGATGATTGCCGCCACCGGCAGCTGCGCCGGGATCGAAAACTATTCGCGCTTCCTGACCGGCCGCCTGCCCGGCGAACCGCCGCCAACGCTGTTCGAATACCTGCCCGACAACGCGCTGCTGTTCGTGGATGAAAGCCACCAGACCGTGCCGCAGATCGGGGCGATGTCGAAAGGCGATCATCGCCGCAAGATCACGCTGGCCGAATATGGCTTTCGCTTGCCCAGCTGTATCGACAACCGCCCGCTGCGGTTCAACGAATGGGATGCGATGCGCCCGCAAACGGTGGCGGTTTCGGCCACGCCCGGCAGCTGGGAAATGGAGCAATCGGGCGGCGTCTTTGCCGAGCAGGTGATCCGCCCAACCGGCTTGATCGACCCGCCGGTGTTCATCCGCCCGGTCGAGGACCAGGTGCAGGATTGCATCAACGAATGCCGCGAAACTGCGGCCAAGGGGTATCGCACGCTGGTGACCACGCTGACCAAGCGGATGGCCGAAGATCTGACCGAATTCATGCACGAAGCGGGCCTGCGCGTGCGCTACATGCACTCAGACGTCGAAACGCTGGAACGCATCGAACTGATCCGCGACTTGCGGCTTGGCGTCTATGACGTGCTGGTGGGGATCAACCTGCTGCGCGAAGGGCTGGACATCCCCGAATGCGGCTTGGTCTGCATTCTGGATGCCGACAAGGAAGGCTTCTTGCGCAGCGAAACCTCACTGATCCAGACCATCGGCCGCGCCGCGCGCAACGTGGATGGGCGGGTAATCCTCTATGCCGACCGGATGACCGGCAGCATGGAACGCGCGATCGCCGAAACCGACCGCCGCCGCGCCAAACAACAGGCCTATAACGAAGAACACGGCATCACGCCGCAATCGATCAAGCGCAACATCCACGATATCGTCGCCGATACCGCCAGCCGCGACGGGGTGCTGGTGGAAATCGAGGATGACGAACGCAACAACCTCGTCGGCCACAACTTGCGCGCCTATATCGAAGAACTGGAAGGCCGGATGCGCACCGCCGCGGCCGACCTTGAATTCGAGGAAGCCGGCCGCCTGCGCGACGAGATCCGGCGCCTCGAAGCAACCGAACTAGGCCTGCCCGAAGGCGATCGCAAAGCGCCGATCGTGGGCCGCAGCAACGAAGGCAAGCCCGGAACCCGCAAGACCCGGTTCGGCAAATCGCAAAAGAAATGGGGCCGCTAGGGCTGCATTTCCGACCTATATTTTATTGCAGCTTTCCGAACTGGCCTTCGAACCCGGCCACATCACCCGCGGCCAGGAACTTGGCCTGCTCCACCCAATTGTCGCGCCGGGGGCGGCCCGCAAAGCTGCCAAGCTTGGCATCCAGCGCATCAAGATCGGCATCGGTCATGGCCGCGATCTGAGCAAAAGTGGTGATCCCCAGCGTGGGCAGCAGCGCGCGCAACTTGGGCCCAAGGCCCTTGATCCGCGCCAAATCGTCGCCCGCCCCGGTTGCGGCAGCCGCCGGCGGCGTGGCGGCCAGCTCGGCGGCGGCTTGCTCAACTTCATCTTGCGCCGCAACGGCAACGATCTCGCCAAGGCCGGCCATCGCTCCGGCGGCGGGTGGGGGAACGATCGTGGCGGCAGGTGAATCGATCAACGCCTGGTTGCGCTGGGCCGGGGCCACGCCCGCATCCAGCACATCGGGGCGATGCGTGCGACGCGGCGCAGAACTGCCCCGGCGCAGCAGCCACCAGCCCACCAACAAGACCAGCACCAGCCCCACGGCAAATGCCGGCACGTTCGCTTGGATCAGATCGATCATCAATTCGGTTTCCGTTTGCAAGGTTCGGGATATGTCAGCCGCATCGGCGCGCGGATTTCAAGCCTCAATCGGCCGTCCGTTCAATTCGGGGTGGGGGTATCGATCGGCGTAGGCTTGATCCGCTGCGGGGTCAGCACCGAAAATTCGATGCGGCGGTTCGCTGGATCGGCCGGGTCCAGCCCATCGACCGGCGCCGCCGAACCCAGCCCGCGCGCGCGCAAGTCCGCCCGGGCAATGCCCCGCACGATCAGGCCTTCGCGCACCGTGCGCGCCCGTTCCAGACTGAGCGTTACATTGGCGGCTTCATCGCCCCGGGCATCGGTATGGCCGGTGATGGCAATCCTGCTGCCGGCACAGGGGCGCAGCGCATCGGCGACTTCATCGATCAGGGCGGTGCTGGCCGGGTCCAGCGCGGCGCTGGCTTCTTCAAAGCGGATCGTGCGGGTTCTGAGGATGCCTTCAACCGCGCTCTGGCAATGCAGCACTGGCGAAACTTCGGCGGTTTGCGAGCCGCCCCGCGCCCGATCAGCGCGAAAGCTCTGCACCCCGGCCACCACCAGCACGCCGGCACCCAGTGCGCCGCCAAGGGTCAGGACAAGCCGGGACACCCGCACTTCAACCCTCCGCCTTGGCCACGTTGCGGCGGAACAGTACGCGGTCTTCGGGGCCAAACCCCTTGTGCCAGATGACGAAGCAATAGACCCCCAGGATTGCCGGAATTCCCACGATCAATTCGGCCCATTGAGGCAGGAACCGCGCCGCGGCCCAGCCGACCGCCCCGGCCGCCGATCCGGCCCAGACCAGCGGCCAGCGCCAGTTGTTGATCGGGTGTTTGAGGATGCGGGCCAGCAACCGCGACTTGAGCAACGATGCCAGCCCCAGCGACAGCATCAGCGAGCCCGCCGCCGCCGCTGCGCGGTAATTCTGGTTCAGGCCCAGCACTTTGACCAGCTCGATCCCGGCCACCGTCAGCACGGCTTGCAGGCCGATCGTGAACAGCGATACCCACAAATTGCGCAGCCGCGCGACATAGACCAGCGCCGCTTCGCTGACCACGGCGGTGGCGGCCACCACTTCGGCCAGCATCAACAGCGCCAAGGCGCCCGTTCCGCCCACGAAATCGGCCCCGCCCAGCCCCATCACCGCTTCGCCCGGAATAACCAGCGCCAGTGCGATCCCGGCCTGTGCGGCGGTGATCCAGAAACCCACCTGGCAAACCTGCTGCGCGATCGCCGCGAAGTTGCCCTCTTTGAGATTGCGGGTAATCACCGGGCCAAGGATCGGTTCGAAGCTGGTTTTCAGCTTTTGCGGCAGGGTGGCAACCTGCTGGGCGAAGTAATAGACCCCCAGCGCGCCTTCGCCGGCAAAGAAGCGCAAAATGAAAATGTCCAGCTTGCGGGTACCCCACTCAACCGCATCGGCCGCTGCCAACGGCAGGTTCGCAAGCGAGAGGCGCCACAGCCGCACGGGATGCGGCCACCACTGCACGGGCAGGCCATAGCTGCGATAAAGCGGCCAGAGCGCCGCCAGCGCGGTCACATAGCGCGAAATCAGGTAAGAGCCGGACAGCCCGCTGGCCTTGTCGATGAAAAACAGCGCGGCCGCGGCCAGCGACAGGCTCCACGGTTCGACCACCGCGCGCGCGCGCACCGACGTTGCCACATCGTAGCGATAGGCCAGCGCCGACAGCGCGATATCGGTCAGGCAGGTGGGCAGGATAGCCAGCGCCACCAAGCGATCAAGCTGGGCATACGTGCCATTGGGATAGAGCAGCCACGGCACCCCATAGAGCACCGCGCCCACCGCCAGCGCCAGCACCGCCGACAGGGTCATCGCATCGGCCACGCTGTGGGCGGGGTGTTCGCCATCCAAGGCCAAACGCTGTGCCAATCCGCGTTTTTGCCCAAGCGTACACAGTTGGCCGGCCAGTTCGACCATCACCATCGCCGACGCAAAGCGGCCCAGCGCTTCCTTGCCGTACATCCGGCTGGCGATGATCAGGAACGGGGCCGTGGCCGCAAGGCGGATCACGAAACCCAAAACGTTGGTGCGCCCGCCCTTCGCCAGCGCCTGAATGTCTTGCTGGGCGGTATCGTTCACAAACGTGCTTCCAGCTCGGGCTTGAGCGGGCGGGCCAGCAATTCGGCCACCACCGCGCGGGCCGGGGCGGCGCCGGCCAGCAGGCGGCAAACCGCATCGACGATTGGCATGGCCACGCCATCGCGCCGGGCCAGATCCGCCAGCACGGGGGCGGTGTGCGCGCCTTCGGCCACGCTGGTCTTGCCGGCCAGCGCCTCGGCCGCGGACAGCCCTTCGCCCAGCGCCTTGCCCAGCGAAAAGTTGCGACTGGACGTGGACGAACACGTCAGCACCAGATCGCCCATGCCGCACAGCCCGGCCAGCGTTTCGGCACGCGCGCCGCGCGCCAGGCCGAACCGCACCATTTCGGCATAGCCCCGCGCGATCAGCGCGGCGCGGGCGTTCTGGCCCAGCCCCAAGCCTTCGACCACCCCGCAGGCAATCGCCAGCACGTTCTTGACCGACCCGCCGATTTCAGCGCCGATCACGTCATCCGAATAGTATGGCCGCAGCGCTGGGCGGGAAATGACCGGGGCCAGCCGGTCCCATTGCGCCGCCCCGCCCGAACAGGCCAGCGTCACCGCCGTGGGCAGCCCGGCCGCCACTTCGTGGGCAAACGTGGGGCCAGACAGCACCGCCAGCGCCGCCGCTGGCGCGGCCGCCGCTGCCACATCGCCCATCAGCCGCCCGGTGCCGGCCTCGATCCCTTTGGCGCACAGCACCAGATCGCGCGGGGCATCGGGCAGATCGCCCAGCACCCGAGCCAGGTGCTGCGCAGGGCAGACCACCAGCAAGACCGGAACCGCGCCCAAATCACCAATATGGTTCGTGGCTGAAATATTTTTCGCCAATTTGGCGTTTGGCAGAAACAGGCTGTTGGTGTGAGCCGTGTTGATTTCATCAACCAGTTCGGCCTCGCGCGCCCAGATCAGCACTTCGCTGCCATCGCTGGCCAGGCTTTGCGCCAGCGCGGTTCCCCACGCACCAGCACCGATCACTCCTACCCGCACCGTCATGCCTTCACTCCAGCCCCGCGCACCGGCTGGGCCTCGGGATCGAGGGGCCAGCGCGGCCGGGCGGCAAAATCAAGCGGGTCCGATTGGCCCAGCCGCTCGATCCCCGCCCAGGCGATCATCGCCGCGTTATCGGTACACAACCCCAGCGGCGGCGCAACAAATGGCAGCCCGAATTCGCCCGCCAGCGTTTCCAGCGCGGTGCGCATCGCCTGATTGGCGGCAACCCCGCCGGCCACCACCAGCGCGCTGGCGCCAGTGCCAGTGCCAGTGGCAGTGGCACTGGCGGCGTTCAGAGCGATCCGGGTGCGATCAATCACGCAATCGATCGCGGCCTGTTGAAACGAAGCCGCCAGATCGGCATCGCTGTGGATCCCGGCCTGCTTGGCGCGCAACACCGCGCTTTTCAGGCCCGCAAACGAAAAGTGCGGTTCGCCGCTGCCCACCAGCGGGCGCGGCAAGGGCACACCGCGGGGATTCCCTTCGCGCGCCAGTCGCTCCACCGCTGGCCCGCCGGGATAACCCAGGCCCAGAACTTTGGCGGTCTTGTCAAACGCTTCGCCCAGCGCATCATCGATCGTGGTGGCCAAGCGGCGATAGCGCCCCAGCCGTTCGACCAGCAGCACCTGGCAATGCCCGCCAGACACCAGCAGCAGCAGATAGGGATAGCCTAACGATGCATCCGCCAGCCGCGGCGACAGCGCGTGCCCTTCAAGGTGGTTGATCGCGATCAGCGGCTTGCCGGCGGCCATGGCCAGCGCCTTGGCTGTCACCAACCCGACCATCACCCCGCCGATCAGCCCCGGCCCGGCGGTGGCAGCAATTGCATCCACATCGCCCAGCGTCATCCCGGCATCGGCCAAAGTCGCTTCGATCAGGGGGGCCAGCCGCTCGGCATGCGCGCGCGCGGCGATTTCGGGAACCACGCCGCCATAGGGGCGATGCGCTTCATCCTGCGAGGCGATGCGCTGCGCAAGAATGCGCCGCTCGCTGTCAACCAGCGCGGCTGCCGTTTCGTCGCAGGACGATTCAATTCCGAGGACAATCCCCATCGCGGCTTTCCCTTACCGAGATTGCAGACTAGCACAAGCGACCATGCCAAACCGTCCACCACTGCCCGACCGCCCGCTGAAGCTTGGCACCCGCCGCTCGCCGCTGGCCATGGCCCAGGCCGAAGAAACGCGCGACCGGCTGCTGGCCGCCCACCCCGGCCTGACCATCGAGATCGTCCCCGTCACCGCCAGCGGCGACAAGATTCAGGACCGCCCGCTGGCCGAAATCGGCGGCAAGGCGCTGTGGACCAAAGAGCTGGACCAGTGGCTTGCCACGGGCGAGATCGACTTTGCGGTCCATTCGCTGAAGGATGTTGAAACGCTGCGCCCGGCCAGTCTGGTAATCGCCGCGATCCTGCCGCGCGAAGACGTGCGCGATGTGCTGGTGGGCGCGGCCAGCATCCGCGCGCTGCCCCGCGGCGCGCGGGTTGGCACCAGCGCCCCGCGCCGCGCCGCGCAATTGCTCCACGCCCGCCCCGATTGCACCGTGGTGTCATTCCGCGGCAACGTGGCAACGCGGCTGGCCAAGCTAGCCGCAGGCGAAGCGGACGCCACCCTGCTGGCCCGCGCTGGGCTGAACCGCCTGGGCGAACACGGCACCGGCCACCCGCTGGATGCCGATGAATGGCTGCCCGCACCGGGACAGGGCGCAATCGCGATCGAATGCCGCAGCGATGCCGCCGAAACCCACGCGATCCT
Organism: Pseudomonadota bacterium; assembly: GCA_046050825.1. Classification (GTDB taxonomy): domain Bacteria; phylum Pseudomonadota; class Alphaproteobacteria; order Sphingomonadales; family Sphingomonadaceae; genus Novosphingobium. The sequence goes on along the minus strand of JBJOPJ010000019.1, from coordinate 17,359 downwards.
TGCCGCCATCGACCATGCCCCCAGTCGCCACGCCGTAATGGCAGAGCGCGCGCTGCTGGCCGGGTTGGGCGGCAATTGCCACAGCCCGATCGCCGTGCTGACCAACCACGACGGCACCGACCTGATCCTGCGCGCGGCGATCTACAGCCCCGACGGCGCCGAGAAAGTGGAAGCCACCGGGCGGTTCCCGGCGGGCGATCCGGCCGGGCCGGCGCAGCTTGCAGCAGACTTGCTGGCCCGCGCCCCGGCAGCCGTACGGGTTCACTTTTCCGGGCCGGAGCACCGTTGATCCGATGGTGCCGCTGATCGTCATCCGCCCCGAACCCGGCAACGGTGCAACGGTTGCGGCAGCGCGCGCAGCGGGCATCACCGCCCATGGGTTTCCGCTGTTCCGGATCACCCCGCGCCAGTGGGAAGCCACGCCCGCCGAAAGCCCCGCCGAACGCTATGACGCCGTGCTGATCGGCAGCGCCAATGCCGTGCGCCATGGCGGCCCGAATTTGGCCGCGTTGCGCGCGCTTCCGGTCTATGCCGTGGGCGATGCCACCGCCGCTGCCGCCCGCGCGGCAGGCTTTACCATCGTTCATGCCGGCAGCGGCGGATTGCAGGCCGTGCTGGGCCAACTGGCCCCGGCGCACAAACGCTTGCTGCGTCTGGCCGGCGAAGAACGGATTGCCCTGTCGCTGCCCCCCGGCGTGCGCATGGACGAACGCATCGTCTATGCCAGCGAGCCGCAGCCCTTCCCGCCCGAACTGACGGAACTGCTGCGCTTTCCCGCAATCGTGGCCGCCCATTCCGCTGAAGCCGCCCGGCACCTTGCCGCGCAATGCGTGCGCCACGGCATCCGCCGCGCGCCACTGCGCATCGCCGCGCTGGGGCCGCGCATTGCCCAAGCGGCAGGCGAAGGCTGGGGCGAAGTGGCCACGGCCAGCGCCGCCAACGACCATGCCTTGCTGGCCTTGGCCCGCCAGATGTGCCAAGATCCGGGGCCCACCGGACGCATCCGCTAAACGACAAGGCCACTGGCATGCCCGATGAATTTTTTGCCCGCTCCGAACCTTTGGCAAGCCTGCAGGGCGGGCGGGCCACCAGCCGGCGTGGCACGTCGCTGCGGGCCGTGTTGGGGGTAACGCTGCTGGCGTTCGTCGGCGGGGCCATCCTGATCGGTTATCTGGTGTGGGACGGCAAGATTCACCTTGCGAGCCAAACAACCCCCGCCCCGGCCGGCGAGCAATCCGCCGCGCGCCTGACCGGATCGGGTGCGAACAATGTCGATGCGAACCGTGTCAACGCGATCGGGCAGCAGATCGCCGCGCTTGAACAGCGCCTGACGCGGATTGATGCCCAAGCCGCCGCCGCCGAAGGCCAGACCGCGCGCGCCGAAGCGCTGCTGGTGGCCGCCGCCGCGCGCCGCGCGATCGAACGCGGGGCGCCGCTGGGCTATCTGGCGGATCAGCTGAAAACACGCTTTGCCGATACCCAGCCGCGCGCCGTGCAAACGCTGCTGGATGCCAGCCGCAATCCGGTAACGCTTGGTCAACTGGCCGGCCAGCTTGATGCCCTTGCCCCCCGGCTAACCGATGCGCCCACCGCAAACGGCGGGTGGGACCAGTTCCGCAGCCAAGTGGCCGCGTTGTTCGTGATCCACCGCGAAGATGCGCCGGCCGCCCGCCCCGAAGACCGCCTGAACCAAGCCCGCGCGGCGCTGCGCAGCGGGCAGGCCGATGCCGCCGCGGCAGAAGTCGCGCGGCTCCCCGGTGGCCCGGCCGCTGCGGCATGGATCAGCCAGGCCCGGCGCTATGCCGCCGCCCAGCGCGCACTGGACCTGATCGATGCCGCGGCCCTGCAAGGCCCGGCTGATACCGAGCAAACCCGCCCTTAAGCAGCCGAGGGAAACTTCAGCAGATCGGGCATTTCGCCCGACATCCCGCGCGCTTCTTCCATGAAGAACTTCTTCAGCCAGCCCGAGCGTTGCACCACGCCCATGCCCAAGCGGCGCACCGCACTGGGCAAGCGGCCGGGAATTCCGAACAGCCGGACCAGCGCATCGGTTGCCGCCATGACCGAGATGTTATCGAGGCTGCGCCAACGCTCATAGCGGGCCAGCACTTGCGCATCGCCAATGTCCAGCCCCAGCCGCATCCCATCGGCCAGCACTTGCACCAGCGTGCCAACATCGCGCAGACCAAGGTTCAGGCCTTGCCCGGCGATCGGGTGCATCCCGTGCGCGGCATCCCCCACCAAGGCCAGGCGCTGTTCCACGATCCGGGGGGCGTGATGGAAATTGAGCGGATAGGCCATGCGCGGCGCGGCCAGCTGGATCGCGCCGAAAATCCCGTCCATCCGCTGGGCGATTTCACCCGTGAACACGGCGTCGCTCATCCCGATCACGCCCTTGGCGTCCTGTTCGTCCACGGTCCACACCACCGCGCTGCGGTGGCGGCCATCGGGCAGGTCCAGCAGCGGCAGCAGGGCCAGCGGGCCAGTGGGGAAGAAAATTTCCCACGCCACCCCGCCATGCGGCCGTTCGTGGGTGATCGCGGTTACCATCGCGCGGTGGCGGTAATCCCAGCGCGCCGAATTCAGCCCGGCTTCGGCGCGGGTGGGCGATTGCCGCCCTTCGGCGCCGATCAGCAGGCTGCCTTCCAGCACCCGGCCATCGTCCAGCGTTACGGCCACGCCATGTTCGCCGCGTTCGCGCGCCACCGGCGCTACCCCGCTGGCCCAATGGATCGCGCTTTCCCCTTTCGCAGCATCGAACAGGGCCATGCGAATATCGCGGTTGGCGTACATCCGGCCCAGCGTGCCTTCGTGGGGTTCGGGCCGAAAATCGATCCTGCCGGGCTTCATCGCATCGGTCACGGCAATCGCTTCGATCGGGCAGCCCAGCGGGGCCAACCGATCTTCCAGCCCGATATTGCAGAACAAGTTCCAACTGGCGGTTGAAATGGCCGAAGCCCGGCCATCGACCCCTTCGGCCGTCAGCTCTTCGGGGTGGGCCTTGTCGACCACGTGGCTGGTGATGCCGTGCCGCGCGGCCGCCAGTGCCAGCGTCATGCCAACCAGCCCGCCGCCAAGGATAACCAGATCGCGCCGCTCGTTCATTGCCGGTTGCTCGCTGTGTTCCCTACTCACGGATGCGCATCGCAGGTGTTGCCCGCGCCGCCATCCAGATCAAGGCAGCGCCCATCGAAAGTGCCATCGCGCACTTTCAGCCCAACGATCGCCGCCAGCGTGGGCGCGATGTCCACCGTTTCAACCGGCTGGGGCTGTTCGAACCCAGCCATGCCCTTGCGCCAGAACAGCATCGGCACGCGCCGATCGTAATCGAAGGCGCTGCCATGGGTGGCGATGATCATGCCCGGAATGGCTTCGGGGATCGGCGTTACCGCCCGGTCCAGCAGGATCACGACATCGCCCGAACGCGCCGGATCGAACGATGCCCGGGCCCGTTCCCGCAAGCTCCAGTCCTGCGGGTTTCCGGCTGGCAGCGGGGTGTTGGCCAGCTCTTCGGCGGTGAACGCCGCGGCCACTTGCGGATGCGCCTTCACCGTATCAACCAGCGCCCGCACAACCACGCCGCGCTGATCCGGCGCCACCGCGCGGTTGACATAGAAATCGCCAAACGGCCCATCGGCAATCAGCAGCTGCCCTGCAACGCTAATCCCGGTCTTGGCCGAAACCACTTTCGACAAATCCGCTGGCATCAGCGATTTGTCGGCCCGCATGGCGCGCGGGAACGCCTGCTCGTCCGATCGTTCGGGCGTATCCAGCCCGCCGTGATCGGCGCTCAGCACCACGACATAATCGATCCCGGCGGCATCGAGATGGTCGAACAGCGTGCCAAGGCTGCGATCAAGCTGCGCCATCTGGATGCACATTTCGACGCCTTCGGTGCCGGTGGCGTGCCCGACATAGTCGGTTGCCGAAAGGCTGACCGACAGGACATCCGTGGCCGCCCCCTTGCCCAGGGCCAGTTCATCGACCAGCCGGTTTGCCAGATCGACCGTGGCCGCATCCATGCGCGGCGACATGCGCAGCGCATCGGGCTTGTTCGGCTCCAGCAGGAAGCGCCCCGTGCCGACCGTGGTCTTGCCCACGGTAACGGCATGATCGTTGGGCGCGCACCAGGCCGGTGCGGCGATTTCCGGCGCACCGGATTTCAGCAGGGCGGCAACCGCGGCGTTTTCGGCATCGACCGCGGGCGAAGGCGTGCGTCCGCTCAGCGTCACGAAGGCTGCGCCCTTCCACCAATAGGCGGCATCAATGGTGTGGCCGCCCATCATCATCACCGCGCGGTCCTTGGCCGAAACGGCCACGTTGCGGCTGGCGGGATTGGCGGCCTTCAGCATTTCGCCCAGCGTCGGCACCTTCAGGTGGACTGCCGAAACGACCGGGTTGCGCGCGCTGGAGGCGGGATCACGCTCGTCCTCGGCGCAATAGATCGGCTTTTCGCCGCGCGGACTGGCCGGATCGAACCAGTTGTTGGCAATGATCCCGCTGCGCGCCGGGTGAACCCCGGTCAGCAGGGTGGAATGGCCGGGGCAGGTTTCGGTGGCGGCGTGCGACTGGAAACCTGATGGGAATACCGTGCCGGTCATCAGCCGCGCGAACCCGCCAGTGTAATGCTGGCGGTACTGGGCAAACAAATCGGCGGAGAACTGATCGACCGAAACGGCCACCACCAGATGCGGCGGCCCCTTGGGCGCGGGCGCGGAAGCCGCGCTGGCCGGCGCTTGATGCGCACCGGGGGCGCAAGCGGCCAGCGTGACGGTAAGAGCGAGAGCCAACGGAGCAACAAGACGGCGCATCAGGGTTCCTTGAAAAGTCGCAGCAAAGGCGGCACAGCCTTGATGGCGGCAGCGCGGCGCAAGCGCAAGGCCCGCCGCACCGCCAAGTCGGAGAATGCCGTTGATGTTCCGCTATCGCCGTCTTGTTGCCGCCATGTTGCACTTTGCGATATTGTTGCTGGCCCTGCCCGCCCATGCTGCGCCACCCCACATCCAGGCCGAACTGATTGCCGAAGCAGCTGGCCTGCCGGGGCAGACGGTCACGCTGGCGATCCGCATGACCCCCGCTGCCGGCTGGCACGGTTATTGGCAAAACCCCGGCGATGCCGGCCTTGGCATGACCCTTGATTGGGATCTGCCGGACGCAGCAAAGGCTGGCGCGCTGGAATATCCGGTCCCGGACACGCTGATCGTCGCGGGGCTGATGAACCACGTTTACGAACACGAATACGCGCTGCTTGTGCCGCTGACCCTGCCCGCCACCGCCAAGCCCGGCACCGCCTTGCCGGTCCGGGCGAAAGCGCAATGGCTGGCCTGCACCGAACAGATCTGCGTACCCGAAAGCGCCGACCTTGCCGGCAGCGTGACAGTGGGCGCAGCCACCGCCCGCGATCCGCGGTTTGACCGCTGGCGCGCCGCGCTGCCCGCTCCGCTGGGCAGCGCGGCCACGTTAGCGCTGGCCGGCAACCGGGTGCGCATCGCAATTCCCCTGCCCGCCTCGGTCAAGCTGGAAGCCCCGCACGTGTTCATCGCCGATGATCACGCAGTTGATTACGCGGCTCCCCAGGCATTCTCGCGCCGGGGCGATACGCTGATCGTGGAACTGGCTCGGGCCAAGTTCGCCCCGGCCACCCCCACCACGCTGGCGGCCGTGTTGCGTTTGAACCGCGCGGGTGATGGCGTGTGGATCAAGGCCGCGCCCGGCGCGGTGCCCGCAGCTGGCACGCCAGTGGTGCAAGCGCCAAGCGCTCCGCCCGTCAGCCTGCCGGTGCTGCTGTTATCGGCGCTGCTGGGCGGGTTGCTGTTGAACGTGATGCCCTGCGTTTTCCCGATCCTCAGCCTCAAGGCGCTCAGCCTGGCCCGCGCGGGGGAAAGCGAGGCGCAGGCCCGCGCCGAGGGACTGGCCTATACCGCCGGGGTGATCGTGGCCTGTCTGTCGCTGGGCGTGCTGTTGCTGGCGCTGCGCGCCGCCGGGCAGGAAGTGGGCTGGGCCTTCCAGTTGCAGGAACCGCTGGTGGTGGCCGGCTTGCTGCTGCTGGCGGCGGCCATCACCGCCAACTTGTTCGGGGTTTACGAACTTTCGGTGCCGGGCTTTGCCGCCGAGGGATCACCCCAAGGCGCGTTCGCTACGGGCTTGCTGGCCGCCTTTGTTGCAACCCCCTGCACCGGGCCGTTCATGGCCGCCGCCATGGGCGCGGCCCTGTTGCTGCCAACGGCCCAATCGCTGGCGCTGTTCGCAGCGCTGGGGCTGGGCTTGGCGCTGCCGTTTCTGGCGGTGGCCTATCTGCCCGCGCTGCGCCGCCGCTTGCCGCGCCCGGGGGCGTGGATGAACCGCTTTCGCCGCGCCATGGCGGCCCTGATGGGGCTGACCGTGGTGGCACTGGTCTGGCTGGCCAGCCGCGTTGCCGGTTCGGGCTTTGCCTTTGCCGCCGCGCTGCTGGCGATGATCCTGATCGCGGTGCTGGTCTTGCTGGGCCGGCGCCAGCGCCATGGGCTGGCGGGCGGGCGCCTGGTCTGGCTGGCGCTGGCCGGACTGGTTGCGGCGGCGGCCCTGGGCCTCCCCGGCATGGTGCGCGAACCGCAAGCCGAAGCCGCCGGCGTGCTGCCATCGCAGCCCTTCAGCGAAGCCGCGCTGGCCCAGGCCCGGGCCACCGGCAAGCCGGTGTTTGCCTATTTCACCGCCGATTGGTGCCTGACCTGCAAAGTCAACGAAGCCGCCGCGATCGAACGCGAAGAAACCCGCGCCGCGTTTGAACAGGCGGGCGTGGTGGTGCTGCGCGGCGACTGGACCCGGCGCGATCCGGCCATCACCCGCTACCTGACGGCCCAAGGCGCAGCCGGTGTGCCGCTGTATATGTGGTATCCGGCAGGCGGGGGGCAGCCACGGCAACTGCCGCAAGTGCTAACCCCCGCGCTGCTGGCGGCGCAGGTCAGATAAAGCGAAAGCCGTTCACGCCCTTTTCGCCCGCTTCCACGCGGATCGGACGGCCGAACACCGTGCTATCGCGCAAGGCGGCGCACACCGCCGGGTCGGTGGAATTGGCCGCGATGCGGGCTTGGCCAACCCGGCCGATCACGGTGGCCACTTCGCCATCCTTGCCCGGCTGAATGGTAAAGCTTTCGGCCACGGCATCGCCATCATGGGCATCCAGCACGTCCCACGCCGGCTTGACCTTGGGCAGGCTCTGCCAGCGGCTGGATGACCAATCGGCGGCGCTGGTGGAATAGACCCCGGCGGCATATTTGCTCATGATCCCACCGTTCGCGCCGACCAGCGACAGACTGCCCGGTGCGGCGCGGCACCGCGCGATCGCTTCGGCAATACCGTGCGCGGAATAGTTGTTCCCGGCCCCGCCGAAGAACGGCAAACCGCCGGTAAGCGTCCACCCGCGCGCATCGCCCCGATCCAGCCCGAACGCATCGAGCAAGTTGAACACCGGGATCGCGAAGCAGGAATAGAGGTCAATCGCGGCCAACCGCTCCCAACCAGCCCCGGCGATGTCGAGCGCGGTGGAAATCGCGGCCACCGCGGCCGGGCTTTTTTCCATGGATTCGCGCGTCAGCAGCGAAGGTTCGGCGCAATCGGCCACGCCGTGGATATGCACCCACCGGCTTTCGGGCACGCCCAGCCGCCGTGCTTCGCCAGCGCTGGCCAGCAGGATCGCCCCGCCCTGGTTGACCTGATCGCGCGCCACGACCAAGCGGCCATAGGGTTCGGCCACCAGCCGGTTGCGCTCGGTCAGCGTGGCCAGTTCTTCGGCGCTGCGGGCGGTTGGCGCGGCCGAATGGGGATTGCGCGCCGCCACTTGGGTAAACGGCGCAAACAACTGGCCGATTTCCAGCCGGTAATCCTGCAAGGATAAGCCCAGCCGCTCGCGCCGGACGTTTTCGGCGATGGCATAGCCGCCAATCGGGGCGCCCACCCCGTGGCGCAGCGCGGTCATATCCACCACGCCGTCATAGCCGGGGCCGCGATCTTCGATGGTGCCGCCAACCTGTTCCGACCAGTCGCGGGTTTCGCCGCGCCCCAGGATCGAACGCACCGTGGAAATCGCTTCGGCCCCCACCACAGCGGCCATTTTCGAACGGCCGGCCGCGATCTCGGCAGCGAATTCGCCCACCAGGCGCTGCGGCCCCTGCCCGCCAACAACTTCCAGAATGGCGCGATCGGGATTGGCGCCCACCCGGCTGGCAATCGCGCGCGGCACGTTGTCCGCATGGCCGAAGGGGGCGTGATACCGCGTCGCCGAAATTTCGAACTGGCGGATCGCCGCGATCATATCGAGCGCCGGGGCCAGTGGCTGGGCAGCTTGGGCATCGGCCATGGCGGCGGCCAGCGCCGCCCCGGCCAGATCCATGTGGCTGCGTTCGGCATAACCGGGTTCGCCCACGCGTTCGGAAAACTGGCCAACCCCGATAATCACCGGGGTATTGTCTGAAATAACGGTCATAATACCTGCCCATCATCAACGGTAAGCGTGGCGCCGGTAACATGGCGCGAAGCATCGGAACACAAGAACACCAGCGGCCCATCAAGTGCTTCGATCGGGCACATCCGGCGGCGATGAAAGGCGTTGATCTGGCGCTGCCCACCTTCGGTCTGGAACCAGTCGCCGGCGATTTCGGTCTGGATATAGCCCGGCTGGATCGTGTTGACGTTAATCCCCTGCCGCACCCATTCGCGCGCAAACTGACGCCCCAGATGGGCCACCCCGGCTTTGCTGGCGGCATAGGCGGCATCGCCCTGCGCGGTCAGTTCAGCCGTGATCGAACCGATCAGCACGATCCGCCCGCGTTCGCCATCCTGAAAACCGGCGGCCATCATCCGTTTCGCGCCTTCGCGCGCGGTCAGGTAAACGCCGGTAAAGTTGGTGGCGACCAGCCCGGCCACATCCGCCGCCGAAACTTCAGTCGCGCGGCCGGCCGCCGAAACCCCGGCATTGGCAACCACCGTATCGACCGTGCCAAACTTGGCTTCGGCAGCATCATAAGCCGCCGCGATCGATGCTTCATCGTTGACGTCCATGGCCACGGCCAGGGCGGCATCGCCCAGTTCTGCGGCCAGCGCCGCGATCCGGTCGGTCCGGCGGGCGCCGATCACCACGCGGGCGCCTTCGCGCACGAATAGCCGCGCAAAGTGCGCGCCAAAGCCCGATGATGCCCCTGTGATCAGCGCGATCCGCCCATTTAGCGCCAATTCCATAGCCGCGCGTCCCTCCCGTTGTTCTTCCCCCTTCAAAAGCCTGCCACCGGCACCGGGTCAAGCCCGGAGTCTCGATGATTTTGTAAGCATCACTTACAAAAATTTCGGTTTGTTGATCCGCATCAAGGTTTGCCCGGCCAAGCCGGAGGAAAAGAGGGCAACGGAAAGGAGCGGCTCATGGCGACCAATCAGGCAAATCAGCCGATACCCGGCACCCACTTGTTCGATGGGCAGGCAGCCCAGAAGGGCTATGCGCTCAACGCGATGTGTTTTTCCTTCAACCATGCAGCGAACCGCGATGCGTTTCTGCGCGATGAAGCGGCCTATCTCGATCGCTTCGAACTGACCCCGCCGCAGCGCGAAGCCGTGGCCGAACGCAACGTGCTGAAGATGATCGCGGCCGGCGGGAACATCTATTACCTCGCCAAATTGGCCGGGATTTTCGGACTGAGCGTTCAGGACGTGGGCGCGCAGCAAACCGGGATGAGCGTGGACGCCTTCAAGCAGATGCTGCTCGATCAGGCGAATGGCATCAAGCAGGGGGAGAAGGCCCATGGCTAAAGTGATCGGCGGGGTCTTTACCAGCCACGTGCCCGCGATTGGCGGGGCGATTGCCCGCGGCGCGCAGCAGGAACCCTATTGGAAGCCGTTCTTCGACGCATGGCCCCCCGTGCGCGAATGGCTGGGCGAACACGTGCCCGATGTGGTCGTGCTGTTCTATAACGATCACGGGTTGAATTTCTTCCTCGACAAGATGCCGACGTTCGCGGTTGGCGCTGCGGCCACGTATCGCAACGAGGACGAAGGCTGGGGCCTGCCCGCGTTCCCGATCCCCGCTGGCCATCCCGAACTGTCGTGGGCGATCATCGAAAAGCTGGTCGAAGAAGAATTCGACATCACGACCTGTCAGGACATGCTGGTCGATCACGCGGCATCGATCCCGCTGGCACTGGCGTGGCCGGGCCGCACCGCCCCGGTCAAGATCGTGCCGATCACGATCAACACGGTGCAGCACCCGCTGCCATCGGCCAAGCGCTGCCTTGCCCTGGGCCGCGCGGTCGGCAAGGCACTGGCCGAATGGCAGGGCGATGAAACGATCATGGTGATGGGCACGGGCGGCCTTTCGCACCAGCTGGACGGCGAACGTGCCGGGTTCATGAACCCCGAATACGATGCGTTTTGCATGGATAACCTGTCGGTCGATCCCGATGCGTTGACCCGGCATTCGGTCCACGAAATCGTCGAACTGGCGGGCACGCAAGGCGTCGAAATCCTCAACTGGATCGCCGCACGCGGTGCGCTGGGCGCCAGCGCCAGCGAAGTCACCCGGTCGTATCACATCCCGATTTCGAACACCGCCGCCGCGGTCATGGTGCTTGAAACAGCAGACGCCAAGGCCGCCGGATCGGCCGGCAAGGCCGGAACCCCTGCCTTCGCCTGACCTCTGATCAGTTCTCCCCAACTGGAGCGGCCGTTCACGCGAACTGCCGCTCTTTTTTTGCCCGCGCGATGCGGGGCGGTTGGGGACTGTGAAAAAGGCTCAGACCGCCGAACTGAACCGCCGCAGCGAATCCTGCCGATAAGGATCGAACAGCGCCGCAATCGTGCGGGCATAAGGCCGGCCATCGGGCAGGATCGCCAGCTTGGCGCCATCAAGCGTCGCACCTTCAAGCATTGCTAGGCCGCGTTGCACAAATGGCGCCAGCCGCCCGGCTGCCTCAAGCTCCAAATCGGCGTCCAGCACCGCTTCGCCCTGGCACAGTAGCGCTTCGATCACCGCGCCGCGCCGCCGGTCATCGGCCGAACGCGCGATCCCGTGGGCCGCGGGCAGGATGTCTTGCGACAGCAGCATCCGGTAACGCCCGGCGTTCTTCTCGTTCTGGACCAGCAGGTCGGGGAAGCAGCTGATCGATGAAGCGCCAAGGCCGACCAGCGTGGCCGCCTGATCATCGGTAAAGCCCTGAAAATTGCGCCGGACCTTCCCGGCTGCCGCCGCTTGCGCCAGCGGATCGCCGGGCAGGGCAAAATGATCGAACCCGATCGGAACGTATCCGGCCCCGGTCAGCCGGCGATAGCCATAATCGGCCATGGCAAAGCGCTGGGCCTGATCGGGCAGCGCGCTGGCATCGATCCGGCGCTGGCGCGGCAACATATGCGGGACATGGGCATAGCCAAACAGCGCGATCCGGTCTGCGCCCAGCGCAATCGTGCGCGCCAGCGTGGCTTCAAGCTGGTCCAGCGTCTGCCCGGGCAGGCCATACATCAGATCGAAGTTGAGCGAGGTCACGCCGGCCTTGCGCAACATTTCGGTCGCGCTGGCAATCATGGCATCGGGCTGAACCCGGCCGATTGCCGCCTGCAATTCAGGGGCGAACGTCTGCACGCCCATGCTGGCGTTGGTCACGCCCACCCCGCCCAGCACCGGTCCCCATTCAGCCGCCAGTGTGCGCGGATCGAGTTCGATCGACCAGGTGGGATCAACCAGCGCGGTGTGCAGCGTCAACGCATCGACCAGCCGCACGAAATCGGTGGGCGAAATCGCATTCGGGCTGCCCCCGCCAAACGCCACGCGGCGCACTTTGACCCGGCCATCCAGCCGCGCCCCGGTAATCGCGATGTCGCGGTGCAGCGCATCAAGGTAGCTGTGCAAGCGCTGGGTCTTGTTGGCCCGCCCGGTGTTGCACCCGCAATACCAGCAGATCTGCTCGCAAAACGGGATGTGCAGATACAGCGAAACATCGCCGCTGGCGCTGCGCAAGGCCGCATCGGCATCCTGCGGGCCGATGTTCGAAGTGAACTCGGCTGCGGTGGGAAAGCTGGTGTACCGGGGAACCGGGGTTTCCAGAAGATCGGGAAAATATGGCCACATGCGATGCGCTATTGCCGCTTGGCGCATGCCATTCATTGCGAAGGCTCAAATTCCTTCGATTGGCGTTTGCGAGATGATCCAGAATGACATCCTTTGGCGCAGCACAACCCCGACGGTTCCTTGCCAGGCGCTTGCCGGCCCTTGACCGGAACCTGCACCATGTGAACCAGCCCATCGCCGGTGCAGAACGGCACGGTCAAAGCCGCGCCCGGCGCGGGAACCGACAGGTTAAGCGCCGCCGGCAGCAGCGCGGCCAGCGCGAATTCGATCGCGCCCCTCACGCCGGATTGTCCTCATCATCGTCGATCAGGATGCGGGCGGCGGCACCGTCCAGATCCTCGAACTGACCGCGCTTCAACGCCCAGAAGAAGGCGAACAGCCCCGCCCCGCCCATCCCCAGCGCCACGGGGATCAGGATCGCCAGGCCGTTCATCGCGCGGCCCCCGCCAAGCGCAGCGAATTGGCAATCACCACCAGCGAACTGGTGGACATCGCCACCGCCGCGATCAGCGGCGTGACATGCCCGGCCATCGCCAGCGGCACCGCAAACAGGTTGTACCCGATCGCCATCACGAAATTCTGCTGCACCACGCGCATGGTGCGGCGCGAAGCCGCGATCGCCCGCGGGATCGCATCCAGCCCATCGCCCAGAAACACCAGATCCGCCGCCTGCCGCCCGACATCGCTGGCCGTGCCCGGCGCGATCGAGGCATCAGCGGCGGCCAACGCCGGGCCATCGTTGAGCCCATCGCCGGCCATCAGCACGGTGTAACCTTCGGCCTGCAGCTGTGTGATCGCCTGCTGCTTGTCTTGCGGAGAGGCCGCGCCCACACCGGCCAAGCCGGTTTCACGCGCCACATCGGCCACGGCGGTGGCATTATCGCCCGACAGGATCGTGGCCCCAACGCCCAAGGCCTCCAGCCGGGCCAGCGCCGCCGCCGCACCGGGGCGGAGCCGATCGGAAAACGGAATCAACCAGGCGGGCTGGCCGGCAATGTCCAGCGTGGTGGCAATGCCGCTGGCCGCTTCGGGCCGGCGCAGCGCAACCGCGGCTCCGTGCCACAGCGCGCGCACGCCCTGCCCGGCCTGTTCCTGCACGTGCGTCAGTTCGGCAGGGCGCAGCCCGCGCGCCGCCAACGCTTCGGCCAGGGCGCGCGAAAGCGGGTGGCGGCTGTGCGATGCCAGCCCCAGCGCCACCGCTGCCGCGTCGGCTGGCAGCGCATCCAGCACGGCGCTGTCGGGCAGCGGGCGGCCCATCGTCAACGTGCCGGTCTTGTCCAGCAAGACCCGGTTAACGGTGGCCATGCGTTCCAGCGCAGACCCGTCCTTGACCATGATCCCGCGCTTCATCAGCGCCCCGCACGCCACCACTTGCGCCACCGGCACGGCCAGCCCCAGCGCGCAAGGACACGTGATGATCAGCACCGCGATGGCATAGACCAATGACTGGTGCAGCCCCGCCCCGGCCATCATCCAGCCCGCAAACGTGACCGCCGCCAGCGTATGGACCGCCGGGGCATACAGCCGCGACGCGCGATCAGCGATGCGGACATAGGCCGAACGGACCTGCCCCGATGCGGCCATCAGCCGCGCGATTTCAGCCAAAGTGGTGCCTTGCCCGGCAGCGGTCACCCGCACGTCCACCGGGGCTTCAAGGTTCAGCGTGCCAGCCAGCACCGCATCGCCCGCACGCGCGGCAATCGGCGCGCTTTCACCCGTCAGCAGCGATTGGTCGAACCGGCTTTCACCGCTGACGATTTCGCCATCGGCCGCCAGCCGTTCGCCAGCCGCAAGGCGCATGGTCATGCCGGGGACCAGATCTTGCGCGGCCAGCCAATCAAGCCCCCCGCCCGGCGCCAGCACCATCGCCCCCGGCGCCGCCTGACGCAGCAAGGCATCGACCCCGGCGCGCGCGCGGTCGCGCATCGCCGCATCCAGCGCGCGCCCGGCCAGCAGGAACAGTAGCAACATCAACGTGCCATCGAACCAGGCTTCTTCGCCGTGGTGCATCGTCTCCCACAGGCTCAACCCAGTGGCCAGAGTCACCCCGATCGAAATCGGCACGTCCATATTGGTGGTGCGCCGTTTCAGCGCACCCCATGCCGATGTGAAGAAAGGCTGCCCGGCATAGACGATCGCCGGCACCCCGATCCCGGCCGACAGCCAGTGGAACAGATCGCGCGTTGCGCCTTGCGCGCCCGACCAGATGCTGACCGACAGCAGCATCACGTTCATGCAGGCAAACGCCGCCACCGCCAGCGGCGCCAGCAGCGGCTTCACGGCAGACGGCGCGGTATCCAGGTCATCGCCGCGCGGCTGGCTGGCGAAGCCAACATTGCCCAAGGCATCGACCAGTTGCGGCACGGTAACGGCGGCGGCGTGATCCACCCGCACTTGCCGCGCGGTCAGGTTCACGCGCGCGGCATCAACCCCGGGCACGGCAACCAGCGCACGTTCCACTTTGGCCATGCAGCCGGCGCAGTGCATCCCCGGCACGACCAGCACGGTCATTACCGAAGCATCGCTGCCGGGCTGGCGGGCCAACGCGGTCACAGCAGGTCTTGTTCGGTGCGCCAGCGGATCTTGCCCGCGGCCGCTTCAAGCCGCAGCTTCCAGCGGCCCGCCGGCAGCGCGGCATCCGACAGCCAGCGGCCATCGGCCAGACGGTGGAAGCGCAGCGGCTGATCCGGCATGCGGCCCAGCGGGTGCCAGGCATCGCCGCTCAGCGTCAGGCGATCATCGCCCGCCGTGCCGGCCAGCACCACCGCAACCCGGCCAGCGGCATCGCGCGTTGCCGTGGCCTTCCAGCCCAGCGCCTGTTCCTTGGCCGCTTCATCCAGCCATTTGTTGTAATTCTGGCTGGCGACGTAGCTGTTTTCGACCACAACCCCGCCAAACGTGGAAATGGCATTGCGCGCCATGAACAGGTTTACCGCGATCACGACCGCGAAAAACGCCACCAGGAGCGCGGTGATGTGCCGGCCCGTGAACGGGCCAGTGGTGAATGCCTTGATCATTCCTGTTCTTCCTCATCCGGCGCGTCGAAACGGATCTCTCTGCTGCTGCCGCCACCTTCGGCGTCGGTTGCCTTCAACACGAACCTGAAATGCTGCGCGGGCGTGCCGCTGGGCGCTACCACATAGACCCGCAGCGGATCGACCCGGTCAGGTTCGACCAGCACCTTGAGCGAGCGCGAGGCTTGCTGGCGGGGCATATCGTCGGTCCACATCTTGCCGCCGGGCAGACCGTCGATGGTTACTGCCATGGGCCGCGGACGGGTTTCCATGTTGCGCAACTTGACCGTGTAATCGTTGCGCACTTCGCCGCTGGATTGCAGCGTGTAGGGCGGGTTGCGATCCTTTTGCACACCGATATCGATCCGCGTGCGCGCGCCCAGTGCGAACAGCAGGGCAAACCCGATTCCTGCCCACACGCCGGTATAGATCAGCGTGCGGGTGTGGAACAAAGCCTTGGCGATCGGCCGCGGGGCGCCGCCCGCGCGCTCGATCGCGCAATCTTCCAGCGTGGCGTAATCAATCAACCCGCGCGGCCGGCCAACTTGCGCCATCACGCTGTCGCAGGCATCGATGCACAGCGCACAGGTGATGCAGCTGATGTCCGGGCCGCCGCGAATATCGTATCCCGTGGGGCACACGTTGACGCACTGGTTGCAATCGACGCAATCGCCAACCGCACCGGGGTTCTTCTCAGCGCTTTTGACGCTGCCACGCGGTTCGCCGCGCCAATCCTTGTACGTTACGATCAGCGATTTTTCATCGAGCATCGCCGTCTGGATGCGCGGCCACGGGCACATGTAAATGCACACCTGTTCGCGCATGAACCCGCCCAGCAGAAACGTCGTCGCGGTCAACACGCCAACCGTGGCATAGGCCACGCCGGCCGCGTTGCCCGACCAGAAATCGCGGGTCAGGGTGGGGGCATCGGCGAAATACATGATCCACGCGCCGCCGGTCCAGAACGCGATCACCAGATAGATCGTCCACTTCACGCCGCGCTTGAGCAGCTTCTTCGGCCCCCACGGCGCCGCTTCCAGCCGCAACTGCGCGTTGCGATCACCATCGATCAGCCGGTCAACGTGCTGGAACAGATCGGTCCAGACGGTTTGCGGGCAGGCATACCCGCACCACGCCCGCCCCACCGCGCTGGTGACGAGGAACAGCCCGATCCCCGCCATGATCAGCAAACCGGCCACGAAGTAGAATTCGTGCGGCCAGATTTCGATGCCGAACATATAGAACCGGCGGTGGGCAAGATCCACCAGCACCGCCTGGTTCGGGGCATAAGCACCGCGATCCCAGCGCAGCCACGGGGTGATGTAATAGACGCCCAGCGTGAACGCCATGACCAGCCATTTGAAGCGGCGGAAAGGGCCGTCTACCGCTTTCGGGAAGACGGCCTTTCGCTTTTCATAAAGGCTGGCAGTTGGGGCAACCGGTTCAGGGCTTGGCATTTCCAGGGTCCGCTGCTGCAGGAGTGTTCGGAGCTTCAACGAAGTCCTCACCGCCCCCCAGCGAGTGGACATAAACAGCCAGCATCTTGATCGTTACCGGATCAAGCCTGCCCTTCCAGGCCGGCATCACGCCCGCATGGGCATTGGTGATGCTGCCAACCACCTGTTCCTGCTTGCCCCCATAGAGCCACACGGCATCGGTCAGGTTCGGCGCACCAAACTGGCGCAGACCCTTGGCATCGGTGCCATGGCAGGCCACGCAGTTCGCCGCAAATATCGCGGCCCCGGCCTGGGCCGAAGCGGTACCCGATGCCGCACCCGAAAGCGACCGGACATAGCTGGCGACATCATTGACCTGAGCCGCGGTCAGGATCCCGTCCTTGCCGAACGAGGGCATCAGGCTGGTGCGGGTTTCGGCCACGCCGGGCTGGCGGATCCCGTAAGTCAGCGTCTGCTCGATTTCCTTGATGTTGCCGCCCCACAGCCAATCATCGTCCTTCAGGCTGGGATAGCCGATCGAACCATTGGCGCCCGAACCGTGGCACTGCACGCAGTTCTGGCGGAACGCGGCCTTGCCGCCGGCAATCGCCTTTTCCTGCAAGTCCTTGTTCGCTGCGATCTGTTCGATCGGCGTTGCCGCGATCGCGGCCAGCGTTCCGGCCTTGGCCTCGTTGGCCGCCTTCAGTTCGGCGTCCAGCTGGCCACGGCTTGACCAGCCCCACAGGCCTTGCGTGCCGGAATGCAGCATCGGAATGGCCGGATAGACGACCATGTACCCGATCGCGAAAATGATGGTCAGGTACGTG
>JBJOPJ010000018.1:0-25984 GCA_046050825.1 Pseudomonadota bacterium | reverse complement strand
GGCGCGGCCGTGCAAAGCCTGAACCTGATGGCCGGGCTGCCGGAAATTGCCGGCCTCTCGCTGTGATTGCCTAAAAAATAGGCAGTGCTGCTGAAAAATAAGGCATGACCGTGCCGAACTTCGCGAACAATTCTTAGCGCTGGATGGCAATGATATTGCCGGATGTTACGATTCCGCCCTTTTCGGACTGCCACAGTTGGCTTAGGTGGCAAAAATCGCCATTGGCACGATTCTTGATTCTGAATCCGATGTGGCAATCGCAACGCCGGCCCGCTGCTGTGGTTCCGGAATGACGCGCAGGGGATAACGCCAAGTGAAAAAGATCGAAGCGATCATCAAGCCCTTCAAGCTCGACGAGGTGAAGGAAGCTCTCCACGAAGTGGGCGTATCGGGCATCACTGTTACCGAAGCGAAGGGCTTTGGCCGCCAGAAAGGCCACACCGAACTGTACCGCGGCGCGGAATACGTCGTCGATTTCCTGCCCAAGGTGAAGCTGGAAGTGGTCGTGGAAGACGCACTGGCTGAACGCGTGGTCGAAGCAATCGCTGGCGCCGCCCAAACCGGGCGGATCGGCGACGGCAAGATTTTCGTTATCCCGGTGGAAAGCGCACTGCGCATCCGCACCGGCGAACGCGATGATGATGCAATCTGATCGCACGGTTTGATCCGGCGATCCCAAAACTTTTCAATCCATCCTAACCAACCGGCTTCGGCCGACCAGAAAGGCAAGACATGGCTAAGGCAAAGGACATCCTCAAGCGCATCAAGGACGAAGAGATCGAGTGGATCGATCTGCGCTTCACCGATCCCAAGGGCAAATGGCAGCACCTCACCATGGTTGCAGCGATCCTGGGCGAAGACGAGCTTGAAGACGGCCTGATGTTCGACGGTTCGTCGATCGAAGGCTGGAAGGCGATCAACGAATCCGACATGATCCTCAAGCCGGATCTTGATGCGGTTTATGTCGATCCGTTCAGCGCCACCCCGATGCTGATCATCTGCTGCGACATCGTCGAACCTTCGACCGGCGATCTGTACGCCCGCGATCCGCGTTCGACCGCCAAGCGCGCCGAAGCCTTCGTGAAGTCGGCCGGTTTCGGTGACACCGTCTATGTTGGCCCCGAAGCCGAATTCTTCGTCTTTGACGACGTGCGCTTCTACGATGGCTACGATGGCAACGGTTTCCGGATCGACGACATTGAACTGCCGACCAATTCGAACACCAAGTACGATGGCGGCAACCTGGCCCACCGTCCGCGTGCCAAGGGCGGCTATTTCCCGGTTGCCCCGGTTGACAGCCTGATCGACGTGCGCGGCGAAATGGTCAGCACCATGATCGAAATGGGCCTGCCCTGCGACAAGCACCACCACGAAGTGGCCTCGGCGCAGCACGAACTGGGCCTGACTTTCGGTACGCTGGTGCAAACCGCCGACCGCATGCAGGTGTACAAGTACGTCGTGCATCAGGTGGCCCAGGCCTATGGCAAGACCGCGACCTTCATGCCGAAGCCGATCAAGGGCGATAACGGTTCGGGGATGCACACCCACATCTCGATCTGGGACGGCGGCAAGCCGCTGTTTGCCGGCAACGGCTATGCCGGTCTGTCGGACATGTGCCTGTACTTCATCGGCGGCGTCGTGAAGCACGCCAAGGCGCTGAACGCGATCACCAACCCCACCACCAACAGCTACAAGCGCCTGGTGCCGGGTTACGAAGCCCCCGTGCTGCTGGCCTATTCGGCCCGCAACCGTTCGGCTTCGTGCCGCATCCCTTACGGTGCCGGTGACAAGGCCAAGCGCGTGGAATTCCGCTTCCCCGATGCGATGGCCAACCCCTACCTGTGCTATGCAGCGCTGCTGATGGCCGGTCTCGACGGGATCAAGAACAAGATCCACCCGGGCGAAGCCATGGACAAGAACCTGTACGATCTGCCGCCGGCCGAACTGGCCGAAGTGCCGACCGTGTGCGGTTCGCTGCGCGAAGCCCTCGAAGCGCTCGAAGCCGATCACGACTTCCTGCTGCAGGGCGGCGTGTTCACCAAGGATCAGATCGAATCCTATATCGAACTGAAGTGGCCGGAAGTGCTGCGTTGGGAAACCACGCCGTCGGCCGTCGAATTCGACATGTACTACAGCGCCTGAGCCAACGGTTCAGGTCTGTTCAAAAGGGCGTCCGGAGCAATCCGGGCGCCCTTTTCGTTGCGCGGGGCACAATTCATTTTCCTACTCGCCGCACCCGTGCCTAATAGCCCAGCCTCTGCTCCCTTAACCGAGGCGCCCCCATGTCCACGACCGAGCCTGCCGCCGAACCGTTCTTTGCCGCGCTGGACCGCATGTTCGCCGGCACTGCCAAGCCGCCATTGCCCAACGCCGCCGCCCCGCGCCGCATCGGCGCAGCGGGGATCGCGCTGATCCAGCAGTTCGAAAGCTGCGCCCGGCGGCGGCCCGATGGGCGCTTCGATGCCTATCCCGATCCGGGCAGCGGGGGCGCGCCGTGGACGATCGGCTGGGGCGCGACCGGCCCCGACATCGCAAACGGCACCGTGTGGACGCAGGATCAGTGCGATGCGCGGCTGCGTGCCGATCTTGATCGGTTCGCCCGCGAAGTGGACGGCGTGCTTGGCCCCGCGCCAACCACCCAAAGCCAGTTCGATGCGCTGGTCAGCTTTCATTACAACACCGGGGGAATCGCGCGGGCCACGCTGACCCGGCACCACAAGGCCGGAAAGTTTGACCTTGCCGCCGCCGAATTCGCCCGCTGGAACCGCGCCGGAGGGCGCACCCTGCCCGGCCTAACCCGCCGCCGCGCCGCCGAAGCGACACTTTATTGCCGCGGATAGGCGGTATTGTATGCGTTACATACAAATTGCGCCTTGCAATCGGCCTTCAGCAACCCGACATATGGCAAGTTAATCGCACCATTAAGGGAGATTCGCGATGCGCGAGAGGCTGCAACATTACATTGATGGCAAGTGGGTCGACAGCGAAGGTGGCAAGCGCCACGAAGTGATCAATCCGGCCACCGAAGAAGCGGTTTCGGTAATCACGCTGGGCACCAAGGCCGATGTCGATAAGGCGGTCGCCGCCGCGCGCCGGGCCTTCAAGACCTGGAGCAAGACCACCCGCGAGGAACGCCTGGCGGTGATGGAACGCATCGTCGAAGAATACAAAAAGCGCGCGCCCGATCTGGCCGTGTCGATGGCCGAAGAAATGGGCGCACCCGTGTCCTTCGCCGGCACCGCGCAAGTTGGCGCGGGCATTGGCGGTTTTCTGGGCACGATGGAAGCGCTCAAGAACTTCCAGTTCAGCGAACCGGGCAACGGCTATACCGTGGTTTATGAACCGATCGGCGTGGTTGGCATGATCACCCCGTGGAACTGGCCGCTGAACCAGATCGCGCTCAAGGTTGCACCGGCATTGGCCGGCGGCAACACCATGGTGCTGAAGCCTTCGGAAGAATGCCCCACCAACGCGGCGATCTTTGCCGAAATCCTCGACGCTGCCGGCGTTCCGCCGGGCGTGTTCAACCTGGTTCAGGGCGATGGCCCGGGCGTTGGCACCGCGATCAGCAGCCACCCCGATGTCGACATGGTCAGCTTCACCGGATCGACCCGTGCGGGCATCATGGTGGCCAAGGCCGCGGCCGACACCGTAAAGCGCGTTCACCAGGAACTGGGCGGCAAATCGCCGAACCTGGTGCTGCCGGATGCCGATTTCGCCAAGCACCTGACCCCCACCGCGATGGGCCCGCTGGTCAATTCCGGCCAGAGCTGCATTTCGCCGACCCGTATCCTGGTCCCCAAGGAACGCGAAGCCGAAGCCGCAGCGTTCGTTTCGGCCATGTATGCCGCCACCCCGGTTGGCGATCCGCTGGCCGAAGGCAACCACCTTGGCCCAGTCGTCAACAAGGCGCAGTATGACAAGATCCGCGGGCTCATCCAGTCGGCGATCGACGAAGGCGCCAAGCTGGAAACCGGCGGCACCGATCTGCCGGCCGGCGTGAACCGTGGCTATTTCATCCAGCCGACGGTGTTCTCGGGCGTGACCGAGGACATGCGCATCGCCAAGGAGGAAATCTTCGGCCCGGTCGCCACGATCATGGCTTATGACAACCTCGATCAAGCGATCGAAATTGCCAACAACACCGAATACGGCCTGTCGGCCGCTATTTCGGGCGATCCGGCCAAGGCCGCGCCGATTGCCGCGCAGCTGCGCGCTGGCATGGTCGCAATCAACAACTGGGGCCCATCGCCGGGCGCGCCGTTCGGCGGCTACAAGCAGTCGGGCAACGGCCGCGAAGGCGGCTTGGCCGGCCTGAAGGACTTCATGGAAATGAAGTCGATCAGCGGCCTGCCTGCCTAATCGACCCAGCTCACGGAGCTAAAGAAAAACCCCTTTCCGCACCGCGCGGAAAGGGGTTTTTCTGTGCCTTAAGGGGCGACCTCGCCGGACTTACTGGTGGCGGTAAATCGCGCGTTCGTGCGAAAATGCCTTGAACCCGAAATAGCCGTGATAGCTGCCGATACCGCTCTGGTTTACGCCGCCGAACGGCAGTTGGTTTTCCAGATAGTGCGAGAACACGCCGTTGATCGTGACCCCGCCGGATGACGTGCGGCTCAGCACCTTTTCGACATTGGCTTCGTCGTCGCTGTAAATGTACAGCGCCAGCGGCTTGTCGCGGGCTTCGATATAGCCGATCACCTGATCCAGGTTGTCATAGGTCATCACCGGCAGGACCGGGGCGAAAATTTCATCCTGCAGGATCTTCATCTGCGGGGTGACACCGGTCAGCATCGTGGGGTGGATGGTCAGGTCGGCCGCTTCCAGCACGCCGCCGGCCGCCACCGTTGCGCCCTGCGCCACGGCATCGTCAAACATCGTCTTCACGCGGTTGAAGTTGGCTTCGTTCACGATCTGGGCGATGCCTTCCTTCCGGATCTGGCCATCTTCGCCATAGAGGTTCTTGGCGACATTGGCCTTGAAGCCTTCGACCAGCTGGGCCTGCTGGGCTTCCTTGACGAACACATAGTCGGGGCAAATGCACGCCTGCCCGCCGTTGAACTGCTTGGCATTGGCCAGATCGGCGGCGATCTTGTCGATATCCGCGCCGTCATCGATGATGACCGGCGATTTGCCGCCCAGTTCCAGCGTTACGCTGGCCAGATGCTTGGCCGCGGCGGCCATCACGATCTTGCCGACGCGGGTGCTGCCGGTGAAGAAAATGTGGCTGAACGGCAGTTCGAGCAGGGCCGTCGCCACGCTGACATCGCCTTCGAACAAGGCCACTTCGTTTTCATCAAACACCGAACGGATGATGCTGGCGGCCACGGCGGCGGTGGCCGGGCACAAATCGGTCAGCTTGATCATGCAGCAGTTGCCTGCGGCCACAGCCGCCGCCACCGGCCCCAGCGTCAGGCCCAGCGGGAAATTCCACGGCCCGAGGATCAGGCACACGCCGCGCGCTTCGTAAACGATCTGCGCCCGATCATTGGGGTTCAGCGACGGGGTAACTTCGGTCGGCGCCATCCAGGCATCAAGGTTGTCGATGTTGCGCTGGATGTTCGATGTGATGTTCATCACTTCGGTAACGCGGATTTCGCCTGCGGGCTTGCGCGTATCTTCCAGCACTGCGGCAACGATGGCATCGGCATGCTCTTCAACCGCGGCCTTCAGCTTGGCCAGCTTGGCCTTGCGCTGCTGCGCGGTGGAAGCCTTGACGTTCCACTGGTTTTCCTGCTGCGCCGCGAACACGCGGGCAATGTCATGGGCAATGTCGGCGGCGGTCTGGGTGGCGTTGGTCATATGGTTCTGGCCTGTGATCGAATTGGAATGTGCGGTCGTTTAGAGCGACCGGCACCGCCAAGGCAAGAACCATATCAATTGTTATAATATACGGCCGATGCAAGCCGCAGCGCGCGCCGAGGGCCGCCTAGAGGTCCAGCCGATACTGCCCCTGCCCGCCGTGCGCGCCATCCTTGGTTGCGCCGTCCAGTGGCAGCCCATCGCCGCGATTCGCCACGGCCGCGCTAATCAGACGATCCTGTTCATCGGCCGTGAAGCGAACCCAGCCATCGCGGCCCAGCTTTTCAAGCGGGCGATAGCGCACCTTGTATTGCATCCGCGCCGAGCCTTCGACCCAATAGCCAAGGTAGACGTATGGCAGCCCTTCGGCCACCGCACGGCGGATGTGATCGAGGATCACATAGTTGCCCAGCCCGGTGCGGTGGGTGTGATCGGGTTCATAGAAACTGTAGATCATCGACAGGCCATCGCCCTGCCGATCGGTCAGGCACACGCCAACCAGGCGCCCGATCGAGCCATCGGCGGTGGGTTCGCGGTATTCGACCATCCACGTTTCAACCGGGGTATGTTCGACCATGTCGGCGAAATCGGTTTCGTCCATCGCCGCCATGCCGCCGCCGGGGTGGCGCGCGCCAAGATAGCGTTGCAGCAGTTCAAACTGTTCCGATGTCGACCATGGGCGGCAGATCGTCGCAACCAGATCGGAATTGCGCTTGAGGTTGCGTTTCTGTGTGCTGGAGGCGCGAAATTCCGGGGCGGCGACCCGCACCGAAACGCAGGCCGCGCAATCGACGCACGACGGGCGATAGGCCACCGTCTGGCTGCGGCGGAACCCGATCCGGCCCAAGGCATCGTTCAATTGATCGGCGTTCGGCCCCTTCAGCTCGGTGAACACCTTGCGCTCGCTCTTGCCCGGCAAATAGGGGCACGGCGCGGCGCTGGTCACGAAGAACCTAGGGAAGCGAACTGGGGCCGTCACGGCGAAGCGGATCCTTAATGCAAAGCTATTGTCGCACTATGCCCAGCCCCACCGCCGCTTGAAAGCTTTTTAACCATGAATCGCGGTTAAACGCGTCCAGTTTTGCGACAAGCGGGTGAAAAGCCGCGTCAGTTGAGTTCGACCTGATCGACCGAATAGCCCTTTTCGCGCAGGCTTTTTACCAAGCCATCCAACTGTTCGCGATCGCGTGCTTCACACTCGATATCAGCGGTCAGGCCCTTGGCCGGCAGCCCGGTGAAGATCCGCTGGTGATAGACTTCCAGAATGTTCACGTTGTGGCGGTCAAATTCGCGGATCACGTTGAACAGTGCGCCGGGGCGGTCCTGCAACACCAGCCGCAGCCGCGCCAACCGGCCCGAACGCGCCAGATCGCGCAGCAGCACGTTGGCCAACAGGCGGGTGTCGATATTGCCGCCGGTCAGCGGGATGCCGATCTTGCGTCCTTTGAACCGCGCCGGGTGCGCCAGCACCGCGGCCAGCCCGGCTGCGCCCGCGCCTTCGGCCACGGTCTTTTCGATTTGCAGCAGCAGCGAAACCGCACGTTCCAGCGCGCTTTCGTTGACCAGCACCATATCATCCAGCAGGCGCTTCAGCACTTGCGAGGTGAAAGCCCCCGGCTCTTTCACGGCGATGCCTTCGGCCAGCGTATCGCCGCCACACGGCAGCTCGTTGTGCTTCAGGCGGTTGTACATCGAAGGGTAGAGTTCCGCTTCGACGCCGATCAGCCCGATGTCCGGCTTGATCGCCCGCGCCGCCACGCCCATGCCCGAAGCAAGGCCGCCGCCGCCCACCGGAATGACCAGCATTTCCAGTTCGGGCACATCTTCCAGCATTTCCAGCGCCACGGTGCCCTGCCCGGCGGCGACATGCGGATCATCGAACGGGTGAACGAAAGTCAGCCCCAGTTCGATTTCCAGCTTGCGCGCGTGGGCGTAAGCTTCATCGAAGCTTTCGCCTTCCAGCACAACCTTGCCGCCAACGGCCTCGGTCTGCATGATTTTCACGGTTGGCGTGGTGCGCGGCATCACGATCGTTACCGGCACGCCCATGGCGCTGCCGTGATACGACAGCCCTTGCGCGTGGTTGCCGGCCGATGCCGCGATTACGCCGCGATTGCACTGTTCCCCGCCCAGCAGCAGGATCGCGTTCAGCGCACCGCGTTCCTTGTAGGCCGCGGTAAATTGCAGGTTTTCGAACTTCAGCCAGATGTCGGCGCCGGTAATCTCGGACAAGGTCCGCGAATAGAGCGTTGGCGTGCGCACCACCCGGCCCGCAATGCGTGCCGCCGCTGCCCGCACATCATCGAGGGTCAGCAACGAAGCAACGTCATCAACGTCAGGGGAAACCGGTTTGTCCATTGCCCGGGCCGTAACCGAAACGCCGGGAGCTTGCAAACGGCGGGTGGATTTGCCGTCCCAGTCCTATAAGGAAGGGAGCCTATAAAGGTGCGGACATGACCCAGACAAAGAACGTTTCCTTCCTCGGCCTTGGCGTAATGGGCGGCGCGATCGCGCGCCATATCGGCCATGCCGGCCACCGGCTGACCATTTACAACCGCAGTCCCGAACGCGCCGCGCGCTGGCAGGAAGCCAATCCAGGGTTGACTGTCCGGGTTGCGAAAAGCCCGGCCGAAGCCGCCGAAGGGGCCGATGTGGTGCTGACCTGCGTTGGCAACGACGATGACCTGGCCGATGTGGTGCTTGGCCCCACCGGCGTATTCACCGCGCTGAAACGCGGCGCGGCGTTTATCGACCACACCACCGTTTCGGCCCGGATCGCACGGCAGATCGCGGTGGAAGCCCGCGATCTGGAAGTCCACTGCGTCGATGCCCCGGTTACCGGCGGGCAGGCCGGGGCAGAAACCGGCCAGTTGACCGTCATGTGCGGCGGCCGCGCCGAAGCGATCGAAGCCGCCCGGCCGATCATGGCAGCCTATACCAAGCGGATCGTCCACGTTGGCAAGGCCGGCGCGGGGCAGACCACCAAGATGGTCAACCAGATCGCGTTTTCCGGCATCCTCGCCACGCTTTCCGAAGCCTTGCGCTTTGCCGAAGCGGCACACCTCGATCTGGATAAAGTCTACGAGGCGATTTCCGGCGGGGCATCGCAAAGCTGGCAGATGGACAATCGCTGGCACACCATGGCGAAAGACGAATTCGATTTCGGCTTCGCGATCGACTGGATGCGCAAGGATCTGGGCCTGACGTTGGATGAAGGCCGCTCGCTCAGCGTATCGCTGCCGGTAACCGCGCTGATCGACCAGTTCTATGCCGAAGTGCAGGCCATGGGCGGCGGGCGGCAGGATACATCGGCGCTGGTGCGCCGCCTGCCCCGCCGGGGCAAGGCGTGAACCGCAACCGGGCGGTGCGCCGCGCGCTGCTGGCAGCCGCGCTCACCACCGGCGCCACACTGGCCCTTACTCCGGCCCTTACCCCGGCCCGCGCCGATACGCTGATCGACAATGTCGATGGCATGACGCTGAATGGCGGGGGCGGGATCGATCACTTCACCGGCCTGCTGGTGAACGATGATGGCCGGATCGTTCAGGTGCTGCATCGCGGCGAACAGCGCCCCGGCAAAGTCGATTACTATGTCGATGGCAAGGGCCGCAGCGCGATGCCCGGCCTGATCGACAGCCATGCCCACGTGATGGCCGTGGGCTTTGCCGCGCTGACGCTGGACTTGGCCGACACCCGCTCGCTGGCCGAGGCGCTGGCGCGGATTGCCGCTTATGCCAAGGCCCACCCCGACCGGCCCTGGATTCTCGGGCGCGGCTGGAATCAAGAGCTGTGGGCCGAAAAGCGCTATCCCACCGCGGCCGAACTGGATGCGGTGGTGCCGGATCGGCCAGTGTGGCTAACGCGGGTGGATGGCCACGCCGGCTGGGCCAATTCGCGCGCCATCGCGCTGGCCGGGGTCAGTGCGGCCACCAAAGCCCCCAGCGGCGGCCAGATCGAGCGCGCGGCCCCCGGCGGCAAACCGGCGGGCGTGTTCATCGATAACGCCGCCCCGCTGATCGGCAAGGTCGTTCCCCCGCCCCGTCCCGAAGACCGCGATCTGGCGCTGGTGCTGGCGCAGGACGAACTGTTGCGGCGCGGCGTAACCGCCGTGGCCGACATGGGCACCGGGATCGAGGATTGGCAAGCCTATCGCCGGGCGGGCGATGCCGGAACCTTGCGGATTCGGATCATGGCTTATGCCGGTGGCACCGATACCATGGAATTGATCGGCGGCCCCGGCCCCAGCCCGTGGCTCTATCAGGATCGCCTGCGCCTGAACGGGGTGAAGCTTTATGCCGATGGCGCACTGGGATCACGCGGGGCCAGCCTCAAGGCGCCTTATGCCGATGCACCGGGGACAACCGGCCTCAGGATCACCGGCGATACCCAGCTGAAGAACCTGATGAGCCGCGCCGCGCTGGATCACTTTCAGGTTGCTGTCCACGCGATCGGGGATGCCGCCAACGCCAGCGTGCTGGCCGCGATCGAGGATCTGTCGCAGACGTATACCGGGGATCGGCGCTGGCGGATCGAACACGCCCAGGTGGTTGATCCGGCGGATATCGCGCGGTTCGGAAAGTTTGGCATCGTCGCCTCGATGCAGCCGGTGCATCAAACATCCGATCGCCAGATGGCCGAAGCCCGGCTGGATCCGGCGCGATTGGCCGGGGCCTATGCCTGGCGCTCGATCGCCGGGGCAGGCGCCAAGCTGGCCTTCGGTTCAGACGCGCCGGTTGAATTGCCCGATCCGTTTGCCGGCATGGCGGCCGCGATCACCCGCCAAGGGCCGGACGGCGAACCGTTCGGCGGCTGGCAGCCGCAGGAAAAGGTCAGCCGCGAACAAGCGCTGGCCGCATATACCGTAAACGGTGCCTACGCGGGGTTTGCCGAAGGCCGCTTTGGCCGGTTGGTGGCGGGCGAACGCGCCGATTTCCTGCTGGTTGACCGCGACCCATTGCTGGCCGCCCCAGCCGATCTCAGGCAAACGCAAGTGCTGCAAGCGTGGGTCAACGGACGCTTGGCGTGGGAGCGCAAGGCGCCTTAGGCTTCGGGCAGAACCGCCGTTTCGCCGGGTGCCGCAGCCGCGGCGGCGGCTTCCTTGGCATCGCGGCGTTCGCCCAGCCACATCACCACCAGCGACCCTTCGAACAACAGCCACATCGGTACCAGCAGCAGGATCTGGCTCATCAGATCGGGCGGGGTGATGATCGCCGCGAACGCGGTGATCGCCACGATCACATAACGGCGCAGTGCCACCAGTTGCTGGCGGGAAACCACCCCGGCACGGTTCAGCAGCAATAGCAGCACCGGCAACAGGAAGCTGATCCCGAAGGCCAGAATGAACTGCATCACCAGCCCCAGATAATCCCCGGCAGCGGGCAGCGCTTCAACCGTCAACCCGCCCTTGGCCCCCTGAAAGCCCAGCATCCATTTGAACGCGGTGGGCATGACCACGAAATAGGCCAGGCTGGCACCGGCGATGAACAGCACCGGGGTGGCGATCAGGAACGGCAGGAACGCTTTCTTTTCCTTGGCGTAAAGCCCGGGCGCGATGAACGCCCACAGCTGGTTCGCAATCACCGGAAAGCTGATGAAGAAGGCCGCGAACAGCGCCACTTTCAGTTCGACGAAGAAGGCTTCGTACAGCTTGGTGTACACCAGCTTGCCCTGCCCCGGCGGGAACGCGGCCGTTAGCGGGCGGACCAGAAAGCCAAAGATATCGCCCGCAAAATACAGGCATACCGCAAACGAAATGCCGATCGCGCCAATCGCACGCAGCAGCCGGGTGCGCAATTCGATCAGGTGATCCAGCAGCGGCGCCTGCGTTTCATCGATATCGTGAACCTGAAAGACCATTACGATGCCTTGGGCGCATCGGCGGCGGCGCTGTGCGTGTCCGCCGGTTGGGCCGATGGCGGCAATGGGGCCGCCGCCGGCGGCGTGGTGCCGGGATCGGGTGCGACCAGCGCGGCTTCGGCGCTGGCCGGATCAACTGCAGGATGCGCCGCCATGATCGCGGCATTCTGTTCGCGCCACTGCTTTTCCATGTCTTCCAGTTCGGCTTCGCGGATCATGGTTTCGATGCCGGTGCGAAAGTGCCCGGAAACGCGCCGGATCTTGCCAATCCAGCGGCCGGCCGTGCGCAGCGCACGGGGCAAATCCTTGGGCCCAATCACGATGATCGCCACGATCACCGTGAACAGCATCTCATCCCAGCCGATGTCGAACATGGCCTGTCCCCGCCGCGCGGCGGCGCTTACTTGGGATTCACGGTATTGGCGGGATCCGCAGCCGGTTCAGCCGCCGCAGCCGGGGGCGGCGAAATCTGCTGGGCGGGAGCCGCCGGCTTGGCTTCATCAGCCATGCCTTCCTTAAAGCTTTTGATGCCCTTGCCGAAGTCACCCATCATTTCCGAGATGCGGCCACGGCCGAACAGCACGAGCACCACCAGCGCAAGCACGATCAGGTGCGGAAGCGAGAGACCCATTAAAACACTCCTGAACTAGGCGGGGCGCCGCGGTTTGCGCCGTCCGGCAGCCCCCTGTCGCACCCTATCTAGGGCATAATGCCGGGCTTTGCCAGTCAATCGGCGGATTCTTCGCTCGCTTCGTCCGATCCGTCGGCTGCGGCATCGTGCCCGGCGGCATCACCGGTATCGCCAGTATCGCCAGCATCCCCGGTCAGATCGAGCGCAGTGGCCAGCGCATCTTCCACCGGATCGAGCAGACCCGCGGCGCGCAGTTCGTCAATTCCGGGCAGATCACGGCGGCTGGCAAGGCCGAAGTGTGTCAGGAATTCGGGCGTGGTGGCATAGATCACCGGCCGCCCCGGCACTTCGCGCCGCCCGGCAACCCGCACCCACCCGGCTTCCAGCAGCACGTCGAGCGTACCCTTGGCGGTCTGCACCCCGCGGATCGCCTCTACCTCGGCGCGGCTGACCGGTTCGTGATAGGCCACGATCGCTAGCACTTCGGTGGCGGCGCGCGACAGGCGGCGCACTTCTTCGCGCTCGCGGCGCAGCAAGTGGGCCAGATCCGGCGCGGTCTGGAAATGCCAACGCTTGCCGCGTTCCACCAGTTCCACGCCCCGCCCGTGATAGTGCGCCTGCAATTGGGCCAGCGCGGCGCGCACATCAGCCCCGCCCAGATGGGTGGAAATCGCCTCACCGCTCATCGGCTGCTGTGCCGCGAACAGCGTGGCTTCCACCGCCCGCACCAGATCATCGATCGCCCCGCTCATACCTTGATCCCCCGCAGCAGCAGCGGGCCAAAGATTTCGTCCTGTTGCAGTTCCGCCTTGCCCAGCCGGGCCAGCTCCAGCGCGGCCACGAAACTGGAGGCCAGCGCTGAGCGCTTCAGCTTGGGATCGGCATGGGGCGGCAGGAAATCGCGCAGTTCCATCCAGTCAATGGTTACGCCCAGCATCGCCGACACCCGCGACAAGGCGCTATCCAGCGTCATCACCATGCGATCGCGCACCATATGGACCACCGGCGCGGTGCGCGCCTTGACCTGCCCATAAGCCTGCACCAGCGAAAACCAATCGCACTGCCATTTCGCCTTGCGATCGATCCGCAAGCCTTCGGGCGCCCCGCGCGAGAACACATCGCGCCCCAACCGGTCGCGCCCCATCAGCCGGGCGGCCGCTTCGCGCATCGCGGCCAGCCGTTGCAGCCGCAATTGCAGGCGCAAGGCCAGTTCTTCGGGGCTGGGATCGGGCTGTTCTTCGCGCGGCAGCAGCAGCGCCGATTTAAGGTAAGCCAGCCACGCCGCCATCACCAGATAATCGGCCGCCAGTTCCAGCCGCAAGGCTTCTGCGCGTTCGATATAAGTCAGGTACTGGTCAACCAGCTCCAGGATCGAAATCGTGCGCAGATCCACCTTTTGCCGCCGCGCCAGATCGAGCAGCAGATCCAGCGGGCCTTCCCAGCCATCCAGTTCAAGATAGAGCGCGGCATCATCCACCGCCGCCCGCGCCGCGCCGCGCCATTCATCCTGCGGCAGGTCCATCGGCAAGCTGGGGCTATCGGCCCGGTCGCTCACGCCTGGGCCCCCACCAATGCCAGCAGGGCATCGCGCGTTGCCACCAGTTCGGCCTGCCGCCCCGCCGCGCCATCCACCCGCGTGCCCGCCAAGGCGCGATCCAGCCGGGCCTGCGCGGCTGGCGTGATCGCTGGGCAAAGCTGCGCAATGCCTTCCATGTCGGCCAGCTTGGCCCAGCAATTGAGCGCGATATCGCAGCCCGCGGCCAGCGCCCGCTGGGCGCGCTGCGGAACCGAGCCGGTCAGCGCCTCCATATCCAGATCATCGGTCAGCAGCAGGCCATCGAAGCCGATCCGGCGGCGGATGATCTGTTCGATCACGAAGGGCGATTGGGTGGCGGGATGATCCCCGTCCCAAGCGGTAAAGCGGATATGCGCGCTCATCCCGATCGGCGCATGGTTCAGCGCCTGGAACGGGGCGATATCGCGCGCCAGTTCGGCATCGGTGGCGGTAACGGTGGGCAGTTCCTTGTGGCTGTCCGCCCCGGCGCGGCCGTGGCCGGGAATGTGTTTGATCGTGCCGGCCACCCCGGCGGCGGCCAGCCCTTCCAGCACCGCCCGGCCCAGCGCGGCCACGCGCAAGGGTTCGTGCCCCAGCGCCCGATCGCCGATCACATCGTGGGCGCCGGGCTGGCGCACATCGAGCACCGGGGCGTGGGTGCAGGTAATGCCCACTTCGGCCAGATCGTGGGCCAGTGCTTCGGCATTGGCGCGGGCCGCTTCGATCGCGCTGGCCGGGGCAAGGTCAAACAGGCGGTCAAACGCGGCGGCGGCCGGATAGGCCGGCCAGACCGGCGGTTTCATCCGGGCAACGCGGCCGCCTTCCTGATCGATAGTGATCAACAGGCGTTCGCGGCCATGGATCGCGCGCAGCGCATCGGTCAACGCGCGCAATTGTTCGCGGGATTCCACGTTGCGGCCAAAGATGATGTAGCCCGCCGGATCGGCAGCGCGAAAGAACGCGCGTTCATCAGCGCCAAGCACCGTTCCGGAAAGGCCAAAAATCGCGGGAGTCATGCCCGAAGCGTTGCAGCAAGATGGCCCATGCGCAAGGCCCACCGCGCCCCGGACAGTGGATTACGCGCCAATCGTTTTACCTAGCAATCATTTTACCTGACAGGCGATCCCGGCGGCCTTCAGCCTGCCGCACAGCGCATTGGCCCCGGCGACATCCCCGGCGATGGCCTGCAAGCGATAGACCTTGCCGATGTCTGCATTGCCTTCGACCACCCGGTGCGAAACGCCCGAGAGCGTGCCGTTGGCCTGTGCCACCAACTTCGCCCAAGCCGCTTCGGCAGAGTTCTGGGACGAAAACGCCCCCACCTGCACGCCAACTGCGCCAGCTTTGGGTACGGCAGCCTTGGGCACGGCAGCGCCGGGCGCGGGCTTGCCCAATGGCGCAGCAGCCGGAGTGGCCGCCAGCGCCGGCGGCGCGGCATCGGGCTGATCGCCCAGCCGTGCCTGGCGGTTCTGCCCTTCCGAAACCGCAAAGCTGGAATCACCGGTGCCGGCAAACGTCTTGCCACCCGGATCGCGGGGGGCTTCTTTATAGGGAGTCTTCGGGGCTTCGATCGTGCTGCCATCGGCGATCACGCCGCCAGCGGGGCCACGATGCGTTGCCCACCAGATGCCGCCAACAATCGCCGCCAGCAGCGCCAAGCCCAACACCATCACCCCGATCAGCCGCCCGGAACCGGCGCTGTCATAGGCATCATCGCCATCGTCGGAGGATTCCAGCCACGGCAACCGCTCTTCCCCGGCCAGCGCAAGCTGCTCGGTTTCGAGGGGTTGATCGTCATCGTGGTTGCCCCACGAAATGCCGCCGTGCGAATCGCGATCCCCGTCGATGCCCATCATGATTACATTTCCTCTACCGCTTCCACGCCAAGCAGAGCCAGGCCATTGCGCACAAGCTGCCCGATTTGCGTTGCAAAATAAAGCCTTGCGCTCGTCAACTTAGCATCCTGTGCCACGATGAAGCGTTTTTCAGGGCGATCGTTGCCCAGATTCCAGTAGCCGTGGAGGGCCGCGGCAAGATCGTAGAGGAAGAATGCGATCCGGTGCGGTTCGCGCGCGGCGGCGGCCGCTTCGACCAGCCGCGGGAATTGCGCGCCAAGCTTGATCAGCGCCAGTTCTTCCGCGCCCAGCAGCTCCAGGCAATCGGCAGCCGGGGCGAACCCTTCGGCCGCAGCCTTGCGCAAGGTGGAGCGAATCCGGGCGTGGGCATACTGCACATAGAACACGGGATTGTCCTTCGACGCTTCGACCACCTTGTCGAAATCGAAGTCCATCTGGGCATCGGGTTTGCGGGTCAGCATGGTAAAGCGGACCACGTCCTTACCCACCATTTCCACCACATCGGCCAGCGTCACGAAATTGCCCGACCGCTTCGACATCTTGAACGGCTGGCCGCCCTTCATCAGCTGCACCATCTGGACCAGCCTGACCTCGAACGGCTTTTCCTGGCCTGTCCCGCCGGTCAGCGCGGCAACGGCAGCCTTGATCCGCTTGACCGTGCCGGCATGGTCGGCGCCCCAGATATCGACCAGCGCATCGGCAGTTTCGGCTTTCTGGAAGTGGTAGGCCAGATCGGCCCCGAAATAGGTCCAGCTGCCGTCAGATTTCTTGATCGGGCGATCCTGATCATCGCCGAACCGGGTCGAACGGAACAGCGGCAGTTCAACCGCTTCCCAATCCTCAAGCGTTTTGCCCTTGGGCGCTTCCAGCTGGCCATCGTAAACCAGATCATGGGCGCGCAGCCACTTTTCAGCTTCGTCCGGCTTGCCCGCGGCCTGCAGCTCGGCCTCGGACGAAAACAGATCGTGGTGGATGCCCAGCAGTGCCAGATCGGCCTTGATCATGACCAGCATCGCCGCAACGGCGCGGGTGCGGAACAGCACCAGCCAGTCGCTTTCCGGGGCGGCGGCGTATTTGCTGCCGAATTCCTTGGCCAGTTCCTGCCCGATCGGGATCAGGTAATCGCCCGGATACAGCCCCTCGGGGATTGCGCCCACGGTTTCGCCCAGCGCTTCGCGGTAACGCACATGGGCCGATCGGGCCAGCACATCGACCTGCGCCCCGGCATCGTTGACGTAATATTCGCGGATCACCTTGTGCCCGGCCGCTTCCAGCAAAGCGGCCAACGCATCGCCCACCACCGCACCGCGGCAGTGGCCCATGTGCATCGGGCCGGTCGGATTGGCCGAGACATATTCGACGTTGACCGTGGTGCCCCGGCCGATCGTGGAACGGCCATAGGCATCGCCCAGCGCGCCGATCGCCCTCAGTTCGTCAAGCCAGCTCGCATCCGTCAGGCGCAAGTTGATGAACCCGGGACCGGCGATTTCAGCCGTGGTCACCGCCGGAATTTTAAGCAGCTGCGCCACCAGCGCTTCGGCCAGCGCGCGCGGGTTCAGGCCGGCCGGCTTGGCCAGCACCATCGCGGCGTTGGTGGCCAGATCGCCGTGCGCGGGATCGCGCGGCGGCTCTACCGTAACGTTGGCGCGGCTGAGCCCGGCGGGCAGCGTACCTGCGGCTTCAAGCGCATCCAGCGCAGCCGCGACATGGCCAGCAAAGGCCGCATGAAGAGTGGTCTGATCGGTCATGCGGGGCGGTTAGCGGAAATTGCGCGGAAATGGAAATCCCCCGGCTGCCGAAAGCGCCGGGGGATTTCAATCTCAGTCGGCCGCCGACCGGCTGCCCCGCTTAACGGGTGGCGTTATAGTTCAGCTGGTTCTGGTCCAGCTGAAAGCCAACCAGCACGTCGAACGTGGCGCGGGCAACGGCCGCTTTCACTTCGGGCAGCGACAGCGGATCGATCGCCGCGTCCTCATCGCCGGCGCGGCGCTTGCGGGTGATGCGCTGGCGGATGTCGGCCGGCAGGGTTGCTTCGGCGCGATCAACATAGGCCGATCCGGCGCCGCTGGCCGATGCGCGGTCTTGCCCATCGGCGAAATTCACGGTTACGCTGCCGACCCGCTTGGAAACCACGGCGCTGCCGCCGCGCACTACGGTTACGAAATAGGGCAGCGTCAATGTGCGCGCGCCGCGCGTGTCAGAACGGCGGGCCTGCACATCGAACGAAACAGAGGTGAACACCTTGTCCCCGGTTTCGTTGCACTGGCTGCGCACGTTGGTCATCGCGGCCACCACATCAAGGTTGGCAGCGGTGGTATCGCCGGGCGTGCGGAACAGCGTTACATCGCCGGTGTAATCCGGAATGCCAACACCGGGGCAAGTGCTGCGAACTGCCGCGATCCCAACGTTTTCATCAACCACGATGTCGCCGGCAGTCTTGCAGCCGGCCAGCGACGCGGCAAGGGCCAGCGCGGAAATCAGGCGGAAACGAAAGGTCATCGAGGCATCCTTGGAAACTGCGTTTGCTTGCCCTAGCGGCGCGCGGGCCAAAGCGCTAGGGGGACGAAGATGAACGCGCCCTTTCCAACCACTGAAAAGCCCCCACTGCGCCTGCTGCTGGCCGCGCCGCGCGGTTTCTGCGCCGGCGTAGACCGCGCGATCGAAATCGTCGAGCGTGCGCTCGAACGCTATGGCGCGCCGGTCTATGTCCGGCACGAAATCGTCCACAACCGCTATGTGGTCGATACGCTGAAGGCCAAGGGCGCGGTCTTCGTGGAAGAACTGGATGAAGTGCCAAACGGCGTGCCAGTGGTGTTCAGCGCCCACGGCGTGCCCAAATCCGTGCCAGCCGCAGCCACCGCACGCGGGCTGGACTGGCTCGATGCCACCTGCCCGCTGGTCAGCAAGGTTCACCGCCAGGCCGAACGGCAGATCGAAGCCGGGCGCCATATCGTGTTCGTCGGCCACAAGGGCCACCCCGAAGTGATCGGCACTTTGGGGCAAGTGCCCGAAGGCACGGTCACCCTGGTCGAAACCGAGGCCGACGTTGCCGCGCTCGATTTTGCGGCCGATGCGCCATTGGCCTTCCTGACCCAGACCACCCTGTCGGTCGATGATACGGCCGGGATCGTGCAGGCGCTGCGCCAGCGGTTCCCGCAGATCGTCGGCCCCAAGGCCGAAGACATCTGTTACGCCACCTCCAACCGGCAGGCTGCGGTCAAGACCATCGCGCCGCAATGCCAGATGGTGCTGGTGATCGGCGCGCCCAACAGTTCCAATTCGCTGCGGCTGGTCGAAGTGGCCGAACGCTGCGGCGCGGTGGCCCGGCTGGTTCAGCGCGCCAGCGACATCGAAGACGGCTGGTTCGCCGATGTGGCGGCAATGGGGTTGACCGCTGGTGCGTCGGCCCCCGAAGAACTGGTGCGCGAAGTGATCGACCGGATCGCACAGATCCGCGACGTGACAGTGGAACAAGTGGTCACCGCCGAGGAAAAGATCGTGTTCAAACTGCCCAAGCAACTGGAAAGCTGATGGCCGTTTATACCCAATTGGGCGCGGAAACGCTCGCCAGCCTGATCGGCGAATTCGATGTTGGCGAACTGGTCAGCGCCAAGGGCATTGCCGAAGGCGTGTCGAATTCGAACTGGCTGGTCGATACCACCGGCAAGAATGGCCAAGCCGCGCGCTTTATCCTGACGATGTACGAATTCCGGATCGACATCCGCGAATTGCCGTTCTTCCTCTCGCTGCTTGATCACCTTGCCGAACAAGGTTGTCCGGTGCCGCGCACGATCCACGACCGGTCGGGCCAGCTGTACCGCAAGCTGGATGACAAGGCGGTGGCGCTGATCGAATTCCTGCCCGGCGTTTCGGTTAGCGAACCCACCCCGGCGCAAGCCCGCGCGGTGGGCGCGGCGCTGGCGCAAATGCACCTTGCCGCCGCCAACTTTGCCGCCGCGCGCGAAAACGGCATGGGGCTGGCCGAATGGCAGCGCTTGCTGGCCGAATGCGGCCACGCTGGGCTGCACGCGATCGACCCCGGCCTGGCCGCCTTGGTCGAACGCGAACTGCCGCTGCTGGCGGCGGGCTGGCCGGCCTATCTGCCGCGCGGCGTCATCCATGCCGATCTGTTCCCGGATAACGTGCTGATGCTGGGCAATCAGGTTACCGGGCTGATCGATTTCTACTTCGCCTGCACCGATCTGCTGGCCTACGATGTGGCGGTCACCCATGCGGCGTGGTGCTTTGACAGCGCCGGCCGCAATTTTAGCCCCGCGATCTCGGCCGCGCTGCTGGAAGGCTATGAAAGCCTGCGCCCGCTGTCTGATGCCGAACGCGCCGCGCTGCCGCTGCTGGCGCGCGGGGCGGGGCTGCGCTTCACGCTAAGCCGCGCCTATGACTGGCTGAACACCCCGGCCGATGCGCTGGTGGTTCGCAAAGATCCGCTGGCCTTCGCGCGGCGGATCGAATTCTATGCCGATCCGGCCAATGCCGGGGTGTTCGCCCGCCCGTGAAGAAAGTTGAAATCTTCACCGACGGGGCCTGCAAAGGCAATCCCGGCCCGGGCGGCTGGGGCGCGGTGCTGCGTATGGGACATCACGAAAAGGATATCTCGGGCCACGAACCGGCCACCACCAACAACCGGATGGAATTGACCGCAGTGATCCGTGCGCTGAACGCGCTCAAGGAACCCTGCGAAGTCCACCTGCACACCGACAGCCGCTATGTGATCGACGGGATCACGAAATGGATCTTCGGTTGGCAGAAAAACGGCTGGAAGAATTCGCAGAAGAAGCCCGTGCTTAACGCCGAACTCTGGCAAGACTTGATCGCAGCAGTGCGCCCCCATCGGATCGAGTGGATCTGGGTGAAGGGCCACGATGGCCACCCCGAAAA
This sequence comes from Pseudomonadota bacterium, assembly GCA_046050825.1. GTDB lineage: Bacteria > Pseudomonadota > Alphaproteobacteria > Sphingomonadales > Sphingomonadaceae > Novosphingobium. The sequence goes on along the minus strand of JBJOPJ010000018.1, from coordinate 5,388 downwards.
CGAACGGGCCGACAAGCTGGCCAGCGATGCGGCGCTAGGCACCGTAGTCTGATTTCCCCACCCGCGCGCCAAACGTGCTGGGCCTGAGGTGATAGCGGGCCTGCGGCAATGACGGCTGACCTCCGATCACGGCAACATTGAACCGACCATAAAAAAGGGCGCCGATTGCTCGGCGCCCTTTCGTTTGCGTGCGGTGTTGCTGTTACTTGGCAACCCGGAAGCTCAGCATGGCCCGGTTGTCCTGAGCCATCAGCCCGGTCAGGCCGCGGTTCATTTCCACGGCCAGTTCCATGCCGTTCTTGCTGCCCAGGCGATAAGCATAACCGATGCTCATCAGCGAGCGGCGGTTGCCGCCCACGCTTTCCCAGCGATAGTCAGCGTAGAGCTTGTTGCGGCCACCGTCGTTGGCCACCAGCTTGGCGCCAAGCTGATAACCGCAGCGCAGCGCCGAGCTGTCCACGTTGTTGTCTTCGCACAGCAGGCCGGGGCTGACGAGCAGTCGCGAGGACGAGCCATAGCCATCGGCCGAGCCGGTCAGCTGGATCGGGGCCGAAACCGGCACGCTGATGCGGGTTACGTCCACGGTGCCAACCGCAAAGGCAATGTTCGAGCGATTTTCGCCCATGTAGCGCGCAGCCAGGCTGGCGCTGCCGAGCTTTTCGACGGCCCGCGAGATAACGGCATCCGTCGTGATGACAGTATCACCGACGTTCACGTCGCCGCTCAGCATCAAGCCGTAGAGGTGGCGCTTGCCGGTCATCGTGCCGTTCATCTCAAAGCCGTCGCTTTCGGTCAGGCCAAAGTCATACCAGGTGCGGCCAATCCCGACGAACGCACCGGTGCGCAGCTTTTCGCTGAGGCGGTAGCGCGAGTAGAGGTTGAACTGCAGGCTGTTGTCCGAGATCGAGCTGCCGACGAAGCCCGACAGCTGATCGCTCGAACGCGACGCCATCACGCCGGCCCCCACGGTCAGGTCCGTGTTCAGACGGGCTTCGAACCGCAGCGCCCCGAGCAGGCGCGTGTTCCAGTTTCCGCCCAGGCGCGAATAGGTCATCCCCAGATCGGCCAGCACTTTATAGCGGCGACCGCATTCGTTCAGTTGCTTCGAGTAGTTCAGTTCGGCGCTGGTGCCGGTTTCGTTGGCACGGACCGCACCCGACAGGTCCTTGCGGGCCTTGGCGGTGGAGCAGCCGGCATCATCGTTGCCATCGCGCATCAGCGATTCATTGAAGCTCAGCATGTCGCTCAGCCCGTGAACCGCATACTTGCGCAGACCGGTGCGCAGCTTGCTGCCGATCTGGTCCAGCTTGCGGGCGATTTCATCAACGTTGATGATGGTCACGGTCAGCGTCTGATAGCTGACGTTACCCGCGCTATCGACCGCCTTCACGCGCACCACATACGTGTTGTTGTGATCGCTATCAGTCGGGTTTTCAAAGTCCGGTGCCGCCAGGAACGTGATCGCACCATTGGCCGCAATCTGGAACTTGCCGGCATCGCTGCCGCCATCGATCGACCACGTCACGGTTTCGTTGGCCGTGAAAGTGGTAACGGCCGTCAGGCCTTCGTTGATGGTCAGCGCCGAAGCAGCAGCCCCCTGGCCGCCGCTCGGGCCGGTGATCAGCGGAGCGACATCGTCCACGTTCAGCACGGTAACCGTAATCGACTGAGTGGTGATGTTGCCCGAACCGTCGGTTGCCGTGACGATAAGAATATAGGTGTTATTCGTGTCACTGTCGGTCGGATGGTCATAATTCGGTGCCGCCAGGAACGTGATCGTGCCGTCAGCCGCGATCTGGAACTTGCCGGCTTCGTTGCCGCCCGTAATCGACCAGGTCACCGTTTCGTTGGCGGTAACCTTGGTAACCGCGGTCTGCCCTTCATTGACCGACAGGGCAGAATTGGCAGCCCCTGCGCCGCCGCTCGGTCCGGTCATGACCGGAGGCGTGTTGTTAACGTTGGTTTCGTTCAGCTTGACCTGAATGGTGGTCGTGTTCGTGCCATCGGAAACCGTTACCGTCAGCGTCTGCGTGTTGGGATTCTGATCGTAGTTGTTCGCCACCGAAGCTTGACCCAAAGCCGTCAGCGTGATCGCGCCAGTCGACGGATTAATCGCGTACCAGCCATCGGTGTTGCCACCCGTGATGGCATAAGTCAGCGTGCCCGCTTCCGGATCCGTTGCTGCAACGGTGCCAACAGTTGCGCCCACCGCCGAATTTTCAGGGTAATCGAAGCTGTACGAAGCCGCGCTGTTGGCGTCGGTGGCGTTGGTGCCGGTAAATTTCGGCGCTTCGTTCACGTTGGTTTCGTTAAGCTTGACCTCGATGGTGGTAGCGGCCGCGCCGTCCGTGACGGACACGGTCAAGGTTTGCAGATTGGCAAGTGCTTCGAAATTGTTCGCGAGCGAGGCAGCCCCAGCCGCGGTCAGCGTGATCGCGCCAGTGGCGGGGTCGATTGCGTACCAACCATTCGCGTTGCCGCCCGTGATGCTGAAAGTCAGCGTATCGCCTTCGGCATCGCTTGCGGTAACAGTCGCCAGCGTTGCGCCGGAAGCTGAATTTTCGGGATAGTTGAAGCTATAGGACGGCGCGCTGTTGGCGTCCGTCGCGTTCGTACCCGTAAACGTCGGTGCGGTGTTGACGATCGAGCTTGCGAATTCCGTATTCAACGCCTGGAAAATGGCGGCTTCATTGAAGTTCGCGCTACCATCGGTACCGTCAGACGCAACGAGGCTGGCAAAGTTGCTCGACGCGACCTTTGAAGGCAGGACCAGAATATAGGTCTTTTTGTAGCTAGTGCTCGTCCGGGTGTAACGGTCGGTGGCGTCTGGCACCACCGTTGCGGTCGTGACGCCGAAATAGGTTACCGGAATCGCGTTGCCGCCATCATTCAGCTGCCAATTCAGCACGCCCGTGAAGGTCGTCGTCGTCGTGTCCGTAAACACGATCGTCAACGTCACGGACGTATCATTACCCTGCGTGCCGCCCCACTTGGCGCCGCCCTGCGTCATCGTAATCTTGGAAATGCCAAGCGTGGCGAACGACGTTGAATGATCGTTCTGGTTAGCATTGGGCCCCGAATACTGGGCGATCGCGCCAGTGGTGAAATCAGCCGAAACGTTTGCGAATGCTGGCGCTGAAATGATTGCCACCAACAGCGCGCACACGCGCACCGCTGAACGCAATGATAGCCGTTTGAAAAACATGAGTTCCCCTCTGTTTAACGCCGCATGCCAAAAAATTGCGCACAGACGCTGATATTGGGTGCTTTTACTTGCTAGGGAATTTTCCGATATCCGTACTAACCCACAATACTAGACCATTGGTCTAGTTTATCACATCGCGCCTAGTATAATTTAATAGGTCGCCATCACGGATGTTTTTCGCTCGAAATTGTATTTAATTGGCTGTGATAAAGTGATATTTTCTACGTCGTTCGCGCAAAGACATGCGCAGGCCACTGCACGCGCGCGCAACCATGTGCCGGCAAGTAGCGTCTAGCGGAACCGCTGGCACGCGTATGGTGCCGAATCGACCGCGCCCATGCCCTGCCCCAGCAGCAGGCGCAGCGCCAGATCGGCCGCCGCAGGGGCAGTTTGGATGCCAAACCCGCCCTGCCCGGCAAACCAGAAAAACCCGTCCACCGATGGATCGAAGCCATAGACCGGGAGGCGATCGGGCGCGAAACTGCGCAGGCCGGCCCACTTGTGCTCAACCCGCGCGACTGGCCAATCGACCACCCCGGCGAACCGGTCGATCGCAATCGCGATGTCGATCTCGTCGGGTGCGGCATCGCACGCTTTGCTGGGAGTTTCATCGTGGGGCGACAGCCACAGCCGCCCAGCCTCAGGCTTGAAATAGAACCGTTCGTCGATCCCCAGCACCAGCGGCAAATCGGCCGATACGGTCCCCGTCATCGCCAGTTGCGCCACGGTGCGACGATAGGGCTGGATGCCAACCGGTTCGACGCCAGCCGCCTGCGCCACCTGATCGGCCCATGCCCCGGCAGCATTCAACAGCACCCTGGCGCGCAGTTCGCAGCCATCGGCCAGCGTGATCTGCCACGCGCCATCCCGGCGTACGGCGGCAGTCAGGCGCGCATTGCATTTCAGCATCGCCCCCCCGCGCGCGGCTTCAGCCAGCCAATGCTGGTGCAGCGCCGCCACGTCGATGTCGCAGCAATCCGGCTCGTATGCTCCCTGCACCCAAGCGCTGGCCAATCCCGGCAAGCGCGCTTCCAGTGCCTCCCGGCCCAGCCGTTCAACCCGCACCCCCAACGCCGCAAAGGTGGTGATGAACGCATCCAGATCGGCCAGCTCGCTGGCCCGGGCCAGCGTCAACGCGCCGCGGGGGGCCAGAAATCCATGGTCGCGCAGAAACGGGCCGGAAGCCGTGGTCAGGGGCTGGATTTGCGGGCCGCCATAACTTTCGGTCCAAAACGCGGCAGAGCGTCCGGTGGCGTGGTAGCCGGGCCGATCTTCGGCCTCCAGCAGCAGCGCGCGGCCGTGCGGGGCCAGACCGGCGGCCAACGAAGCCCCCGCGATCCCTGCTCCGACAATTGCAAAATCGAACAACTCAGTCATTGCGCGCGATCACCCGCGATCCGGTTCAGAAAGGCATCGGCTTCGGCCAGCGCGCGATCGCGCACGGGATCAGCTTCGCGCAGGATTTCATGGCTGGCGTCGTGGCCATAATTGACCAGCCGGGCATTCGGAAGGCGCGCTGCGGCACGCACGATGGCCTTGTACCCAACCAGCTTGTCATTGTCCGTTGCCAGGATCAGCACCGGCTGGCGCACGCGTTCCAGCCGTCCGCGCGCGAACAGGCCCAGCATGGATGCATAGGCGCGCTCCACCCAGCCCCAGCTGCCGGGGCCCATGACAAGTTCGGGCCGGGCAGCGCGCCACCATAGTTCATCGGCATAGCGATCGGCGTCATGGGTCAGCAAATCGGCCCGGCTTTCGGGCGGCTGACCGGGCTTTTCGCTCCATTTCCAGGCCGGGCGCGCGGGATCGCCCAAGGCTTTCATCACCCGCGCGGCGGTGTGCATGATCCGGTCGGGCAGAACGCTGGCCGTAAAGCCCAGCATCGGGGCCGACAGCAGCACCCCCGCGGGATCGACCACGCCTTCGGCCACGGCGCGCAGCACCAGATGCCCGCCCATCGAATGCCCGGCCAGCACATGCGGCCCCGGCGTTTGCGTCTTCCAGTCCGCCCATAACGCCGCAAGATCGGCCACCCAGATCGCGAAATCGTTGACGTGGCCGGTCACCGCATCCTTGCCCAACCGCCCCGAACCGGCCTGCCCCCGCCAATCGGCCGCGGTGACGTGCCAACCAAGGCGATGCCAGTGATCCAGCGTTTCCAGATACTTTTCGTAAAAATCGCC